>NZ_JBARCR010000092.1:0-4775 GCF_049794275.1 Trebonia sp. | reverse complement strand
GAACGCTTAGCGCGGTGCTTCGCGCGCGCCATCTTGAACAGGTAGGCCGGGGTCGGCGGGATCCAGCCAAGTTGCCTGGCCATCCCGAGATCGTCGCGGTTATCCCAGTGCTCGACGATCATGCCATCTTCGATCCGGAACCAGTGGGACTGGGTCGCCGCGAAGGTCTTGTTCGTCGGCGGGAAGACCGTGTCCACCGCGCCGTCGGCGGTGTATACGGCCCATGGGGCGATGTGGCGCCCGTTCATCGTCGAGTTCACCGCGACCAGGTTGCCGTCGGCGATGGCGTGGTGGACGTCGTGGTGCGGGCCGGCAAACGTGGCGTCGTAGGCGATCATTCGTCCAGCAGTGCCCGGAGGGTCCGGGCGTTACGCACCGCATTCGCGTCTGCGTCGTTGTTGAAGTACACGAATACGTCCTGGGCGGCTCGGTCCCATTCGCCGATCCGGTCGGCCCACCAGCGCAGGTCGGCGTCGGGGTAGGAGCCCGCGTACAGGTGCTGGCGGTCCGGGCCGTGCATTCGGATGTAGACGAAGTCGGTGGTGGCGCGCAGCACGCACGGCAGGCTGGCGCCGCTCATCACGCAGTAAGCTGCGCGGTGTGCGGCGAGCAGCGTGAAGACCTCCTCGCAGTGCCAGCTCGGGTGCCGGAACTCCACCGCGACGCGCATCCAGCCCGGGACCCGCGCGAGGAAGTAGCCTAGGCGGTCGTCGTCGCGGGCCTGGGCGGGCGCCAGCTGCACCAGCAGCACCGCCCGGCGGCCGTCCAGCTCGTGCCAGCCCGCTGCGATGCGCTCCAGCCAGGTCTCCGGCCCGTACAGCTTGCGCGCGTGGGTCAGGCCTCGCGGCGCCTTGACCGAGAGCCGGAAGCCGTCCGGCAGGCGGCGCCGCCAGCTGGCGAACGCCGCCGGCCCCGGCCAGCGGTAGAAGCTGCTGTTCAGCTCGGCGGTGGTGAAGGCTTGCGTATACCGGGCGAGCCGGTCGCGGGCGGGCAGGCCGGGCGGGTAGAGCTCAGGGTGCCAGTGATCGTAACTCCAGCCCGAGGTGCCAATCCAGGCGGCCACGACGGCGTCAGGCCGTGCGGACCCTGCGGGACCCGCGGCGCCCGGTGAACAGCAGCAGCGCCACTACCAGCGCGCCGAGGCCGGGGAGAACGAACTCGGCGGGGCCGCCGAGGTCCCGCGCCAGCTGGCGGCGGCGCCCGTCCCGGAATCCGGCGTCCCCCAGGAGATGATGATTTTCGAGTTCTGCTGTCAGCATCAGCGGGCACACTTCCTTTGGCTAGCGGCGTTCCTGCGGCAGGCGCCCCGTTCGCCTCGCATGCCGGCCCGCACGGCGTTCTCGGTGCCGGCCATCCGGCGCAGGTCAGCGGGGCCGGGTGGCAGCCTGCGGGCAAGGCCCCGCAGCCCTGGCACCGGCAGCGTCATCAGTCCCGCTCCCAGGGGGCGGTCTCGCCCATTTTCTTGTAGTACTTCGCGAGGTGGTTCTTGACCCGGGTGATGTCGGGTTCCGGGAGGTCGATGCCTCCGCGGGAGCCCTGCATGATGTTGCCTGCCGCCATGATCGCCCGGGGCACGGCGACCTGCCGGCCGTTGGCGATGTCGGTGAACAGCAGCTTGTAGGCGGTGAAGTTCTGCTTGCTGCCGGCGTCGTACCAGATGTGCGCGTCGCGATATCTGGGGGTGGGCTTGTCTTGCGCGTCGGCCCAGGCGCGTACGCGTTTCTCGGCCGCTGCGCCGTCCCATTCGCGGTCCCGGGGGGCGAGTGGGAAGTCGTGGAAGGTGGTGACTGCCATGTCGCGTCCTTTCCGGTTGCGGGAGTGGAGCGTTACAGGATGGGCTTGCCGCCGGTGACGGCGACCCGGGCGCCGGAGACATAGCTTGCCTCGTCGGAGGCGAGCATCACGTACACCGGAGCGACCTCTGCCGGCTGTCCCGGGCGGCCGAGCGCGGACGAGGAGCCGAAACTCTCCACGTGCTCCGCGGGCATGGTCGAGGGAATGAGCGGGGTCCAGACGGGACCTGGTGCGACGCTGTTGGCGCGGATGCCGCGCGGCGCGAGGAGCTGAGCAAGCGCCGCGGTCATATTGGCGATGCCCGCCTTCGTCACGTCGTAGGGCAGCAGGGCGGGCGTGGGCGAGTCGGAGTTGACCGAGCTGGTCCCGATGATCGACGCTCCCGCTCGCATGTGCGGCAGCGCGGCCTTGGTCAGGTAGAAGAACGCGCTGAGGTTCACGGCGAGAGTCCGGTCCCACTCCGCGTCCGAGATGTCCTCGAGCTTGTCGTGCGTCATCTGCTGCGCCGCGTTACTGACCAGGACATCGACCCGTCCGAACTCCGCGACGGCGGCGTCGATGACCGCGCGGCAGTGCTCCGCGCTGGCCAGGTCGCCCGGCACGAGCACCGCCTTGCGGCCGGCCTGCTCTACCCAGCGGGCGGTCGCCCGCGCGTCCTCGTGCTCATCAAGGTAGGAGATGAGCACGTCGGCGCCTTCCCGGGCGAACGCGATGGCTACGGCCCGGCCGATGCCGCTGTCCGCGCCGGTGATCACGGCGGCCTTGCCGGCCAGCCGTCCCGACCCCCGGTAGCTCTCCTCACCGTGATCCGGCCGCGGGTTCATCTCGCCGGTCCGGCCCGGCGGTTCCTGCTGCTGCGCTGGCTGGTTCATGACTTCCCTCCTGCGGCGGCCGAAGTCCGCCCCGTGGCTGGCACGAGCGGGCCCGTCCCGTTGTTACCGATCCAGCGGGCTCCCCGAGCCCTGCCAGGCGTCCCTGGATTCCGCGTCGGCGGAATCTTCCGCGCGCGGGTGAAGCGTGTCCCCGGCAGGGACCTCCCCGGGGCCACCGGCTCGTCGCGTCGCGGTGCCACGCTGCGGCCGGCGCCGACGTGCATTCCGCCCTCGAATGTCCCGCGGAGCCGTTCCCCGTGCGCGCGTCCCTGGTACGGCTTGCGCGCCGTCAGCTCCACGCTGCCTAGCCAGACGGCGAGCCCGGCGACGGCAACTGCAACGATGATCCAGATCGCGGTCGCTGATCCGCTCGTGTCGCGCCTCCTTGTTCCGTTCCGTCCCGATCAACTGCCAGCGGAAGCCGTCCCTAAACACGGCAACCGAACGCTGCCGGCAATTCCGGGCGGGTGCCGCGTTTCACTGTCCGCAATGCTGCGCCCGTATCTCGCCTGCCGCCCCTTGGCTACGTCCCCTTTACGCTCCCGCCACCATGCCGCCGCTGACCAGAAGTTGCAGCTCCCCCAGCGTGACGGCGTGGCCGGGCAAACATGGTCCCGCACAGCAACCTGGCCCGCTAGCCGCGCTTTCCCGGCTGACGGCCGGGATAACAGCGGCTGCCTAGGGCAGTGCAGGCGTCATGGATGCGATAACCCTGCTCAAGGACGACCACAAGACCGTGGAGAGTCTGTTCAAACAGTTCGAGAAGGCCGGCGAACGTGCGGTCAAGACCA
This sequence comes from Trebonia sp., assembly GCF_049794275.1. Lineage (NCBI taxonomy): Bacteria > Bacillati > Actinomycetota > Actinomycetes > Streptosporangiales > Treboniaceae > Trebonia > Trebonia sp. The sequence goes on along the minus strand of NZ_JBARCR010000092.1, from coordinate 1,318 downwards.
AGCGACAGCTCGCCGACCAGATGATCAAAGAGCTGACCACCCACGCCTACATCGAAGAGACCCTCTTCTATCCCGCGGCGCGCAAGGCCGCGCCAGACACCGCCGGTCACGTGCTGGAGAGCATCGAGGAACATCACGTGGTCGTCTGGATGCTGTCCGAGCTCGCCGGGATGGACCCGGCCGACGAACGGTTCACCGCGAAGGTCACCGTCTTGATCGAGAACGTCCGCCACCACGTCAAGGAAGAAGAACAGGACTGGTTCCCGCAGGTCCGCAAGGCGATGGGCAGCAAGGCCCTGCGCCAGCTCGGCGAGGAACTGGCTGCCGCGAAATCCAGGGCACCTTCGGACCCGCTGAAGAACATCAGCGCCACGGCCTAGCCGGCTCGCCGGCGGCCTGCCCCGGATCGCACGGTTCCCGAGCGGGTGTCATTCGCCTCGTACCTGCCGCAGCGTCGCAGTTCCCGGCGGGGCAGGGGGGAAGTCCGCGTCGATGACATGGCGGGCGACGTCGGTGAGCCGCTGGTTGGCGGTGCGGGCCTGCTCGCTCCGACGCGGCTCGCGCTGTCCTGGCTCATCGCTGGCGGCCTCCGTCCGGCAGTCCTAAATGCGGGGTGGGGTTGGCCGTCAGTACGGCCTCGAACGCCGCCACCGTACGACGGACTCGGTCGACGTCTCCAGTCGCGATGCCGCGCTTGAGCAAGCGCGAGGCCCCGTCCGTGTACGCGGTACTGCTCACGGCCACGACATCATCCGTTTTGTCGCTGGCATGGCTCTGCGCGCTAGCGCTTGGACTGGAGGCCCTAGACCGGCTTGGCTGCAGAGGTACTGAGTCCTTTGAGGATTACTCAGATCCAGTACTTCGATTAGGAGCCCCAACCCGCGTAGCTACTCAGCCACGACCCTGCCCGGGGTGACGCCCATGACCTCGGCGAGCTGGGCCTGTAGCGAAAATCGGTTACCAGGCGCCCGCCAGCCGGGCTGGCGACTCGCAACGCTCCGGGTTTCACAGACACGGGTATAACCTCACCAACCCCGTGGCAGCTCGAAAACCTCTGAACTGACCCAATGGTTAGTTCGTTCGGGAATCTGGCAGTGTGGTGGATCATGGAGACACGGCGCTACGGAATGCTGCCCGCGGACGTTTACCGGCTGACCGGGGTCGCGGAACCGCACATCTCACCAGACGGGACGCGAGTTGCCTACCAGGTGTGGTGGGTTGACGAGGAAGAGAACTCGTACCGAGGCGCGATCTGGTCTGCGGCGCTGCGCGGGCCGGCGTCGGACGGCGGCGCGCCGCCGCGCCGGCTCACCTGGAG
>NZ_JBARCR010000091.1:0-4623 GCF_049794275.1 Trebonia sp. | reverse complement strand
CGGGCGTACGAGGCAGCCCGGCTGCCCGCGACAGCCGGGGTGGTGCTCGCCAACCGGGCCGCCCCGCCGGACGCCATCCTGCGGGAAGTGTGGCAGCGAACGGGTGACCGGCCGTTCACGCGCATCGAAGACGTGATCGACGTCAGCGAGCTGCGCGGCATTTCCGAGCGGTACAAAGAGGTCGCGGGCTTCTCTCCCGAGGCGCTGGAAGGCCCGTGACCCTCGGGGTGCGCTTTGAATCGTCATCCGGAACGTCTGGTTGACTTCTGTCCGTGGTTTCAATGGTTGACGCGGACTCGGCCGCCCCGCCCGCGTGGTTCACCGCCGCCCTCGCCGCTCCGGTGACACAGCGGGCGACGATGGTGGCGGATGCCCCGATCGCTTACCGGGCATGGGGCGAGCCTGGGGACCGCGGCATCGTGCTCGTACATGGCGGCGCGGCCCATTCACGCTGGTGGGACCACATCGGCCCGTTGCTTGCCAGCGACCGGCGCGTCGTTGCGATCGATCTCTCCGGGCACGGTGACAGCGGCCGGCGTCCCTCGTACAGTCTCGACGGGTGGGCGCGTGAGGTGCTCGCCGTCGCCGAAGACGCGGGGATCGCGGCGCCGCCCACGGTGATCGGGCACAGCATGGGCGGGCTCGTGACGCTGCGGGCCGCTGCCCTCTTCGGGTCAAGGATCGAGGGGGCGGTGGTCATCGATGCCCCTTTCCGCGAGAAGGCACCGGAAGAGAACGCGGCGCAGGAGCGGCGCGCCTTCGCGGAATTGCGCGTCTATCCGTCGAGGGAGGCGATCCTCGCCCGGTTCCGCCCGGTTCCTGATCAGCCAGCGATCGGCTACATCGCCGGTCACGTCGCCGCGGCGTCGATCCGTCAGGTGGACGGCGGCTGGACGTGGAAGTGGGATCCCGCCGTGTTCGACCGGGCGATGCCTCCGGCGCCGCTGGCCAGGGTCGACTGCCGGGTGGCGTTGTTCCGCGCTGAGCACGGCATCCTGTCCACAGAGCTCAGCGATGTGATGTATGACCGGCTCGGCCGCGTCGCCCCCGTCATCGAGATCCCCGCTTCGGCTCACCACATCATGCTTGACCAGCCCATCGCGCTCGTCGCCGCGATTCGGACGCTGCTTTCCGACTGGGACCATTCCCTGCCTGCCACGCCCCGCGACGCGTGAGCACCCCGGTCAGGGCAGCCCGCCCGCGGGATCCTGATGGTGCCAGAACGGCCTCGCCGAGGCTATGGTGGCAGGCGTAGCTACCAAGGCAGGCCTGTGACGTGGCACTAGCGCCTCCCCGGCTAATCGACCGGGGTGATCTTCTCGCGGCCCTGGACGACGCGGCGGCCAGCAAGGTCACGATCATCTCGGCCCCGGCCGGCAGCGGGAAGACGTCGCTGCTGCGCGCCTGGGCGGACCGTCCGGGTCAGCCGCGCCGGCTCGCCATCGTCCAAGTGCGGCGCGACCAGCAAGACGCCCAGGTTTTCTGCCTGGCCCTGCTCGACGCGGTCCGGCATGCCCGCGGGGCGCCCGGCGGCGCGGCAGCGCCGGCCGCGACACCGGACTTCAAAGCGCCGGCGATGGTCGACAGGGTACTCGCGGAGCTCGCGAAGGCCGGCCGCGACATCATGCTGGTCATCGAAGACCTACACGAGCTGCGCTCGCCGGAAACCTTCGGTCAGCTCACCCGGTTGCTGACGAGCCTGCCCGCCGGCGTGCACGCGCTGCTGACGACCCGCCGCGATCTGCCCCTGCGCCTTCATCAGCTGCGCCTGGCGGGTGAGCTCGCCGAGATCCGCGCGGCGGATCTGCGGTTCACCGAACACGAAACCCGCCAGCTTCTTGCCGCCTCGGGTCTCACGCTGTCGGACGCCGGGGTGACGCTGCTGCATCAGCGGACCGAAGGATGGGCCGCGGGCCTGCGGCTCGCGGCGCTCTCCCTGGCCGGTCACCCCGACCCGGAGCGTTTCGTCGCCGACTTCTCCGGCACTAACCGCGCCGTCGCCGAGTACCTGATCGCCGAAATGCTGGAGCGCCAGCCCGGCGATGTGGAGGACCTGCTGCTGCGCACCTGCCTGCTCGACCGGGTCAACGGCGAGCTGGCGGACCTGCTGACGGGCCGCCCCGGGTCGGACCGGATCCTGCTGCAGCTCGAGGACGCGAACGCGTTCGTGCTGTCGCTGGACCCCGAGCGGACCTGGTTTCGCTACCACCACCTGTTCGGGGATCTGCTCCGGCTGGAACTGCGCCGGACGCTGCCGGATCAGGTGCCGGCGCTGCACCGGCGGGCGGCGGGATGGTTCAGCGAGCACGGGCAGGCTATCGACGCCATCCGGCATACCCAGGCGGCGGGGGACTGGTCTGACGCGGCCCGGCTGCTCGCCGACCATTCGTTCAGCCTGACGCTGGACGGGTACGCGCAGACCATGGACGCGCTGACGCGGGCGTTCCCTCCTGGCGAGGATCACCCGGAGCTGGCCCTGGTGCGCGCCGGGACCGATCTTGTCCAGGGCCGCCTGGATGAGGCGGCCGCGCACCTGGCGGTCGCCGAGACCTACACGGGGACCGCGCCGCCGGATCGGCAGCACCGGCTCCGGGTGGCGATCGCGTCGCTGCAGCTATCGCTGGCCAGACGGCGGGGTCACCTGGCGGGGGTCGTCGAACAGGTCAGGTTTCTCGGCTCTCCGGTGACCGGGCAGTCCGACGAGGACATCGCGCTGGACAGCGACCTGCGAGCGGTGGCGCTGATGAACCTGGGGACCGTTGAGGCATGGTCCCTGGCCCTGCCCGACGCCGAGCGTCACCTGCGGGAGGGCGCCGCGCTGGCCCGCCAGATCGACCGGCCCTACCTGGAAGCCAGCTGTCTCGCTCAGCTCGCGTTCGCGTCGAAGATCCACTCGTTCGCCACCACCCAGCAGCGCTGTCGCGAGGCGATCGCGCTCGCCGAGCGGCACGGCTGGGGCACCGAGCCGGTGATCGCGCCGGCGCTGGTAACGCTGACCAGCACGATGGTGTGGACCGGGGAGTTCGCCGAGGCCGAGCGATGGCTGCGGCGCACGACGCAGGCCGTGCAGGCAGACACCGGGCCGGACATCAGGCTGCTGCTGCATCAGACGGCCGGGATGCTGCGGGCCTGCCGCGGCCGCGGCCTTGAGGCCCTTGAGGAATTCCGGGCGGCCGAACGCCTGCAGTCGCGGCTGGCGGGCCCGCACGCGCTGGCGAACCAGGTGACGGGCTGGCTGGTGGCCACCCAGGCCCGTCTCGGGATGACCGGCGAGGCCCGCGCAACGCTCGGCGCGCTGGATGACGAGCGGGCCGGATCGGGTGAGATCGGCAACGCACGGGCGGTGATCTGCCTGGCGGACGGCGACCCGGCCGCGGCGCTGGCCGCGGTGCGGGATGTGCTGGACGGGAGCGCACCGGTCATCGGGTACGTCACGATGGTGGAGGCCCGGCTGATAGCCGGGCTCGCCCATCGCGAGCTGGGTGACCGGCGCGCGGCGAACCAGGCGGCGGAGTGCGCGCTGGCGCTGGCGGAGGCTGACCGGCTGGTCTTGCCGTTCGCGATGACTGGCTCCCGGGAGCTGCTGGAGGCGCTGCCCGGACACGAGACGGCGCACGCCGCGCTGCGGGCCGACATCCTGGACGTCTTGCGCGGCGCGTCCGTGCCGGTCAACGACGACCGGGTGCCTGAACAGGCGGAGGAGCTGAGTCCCGGTGAACTGAAGGTGCTGCGGTACCTGCCGACGAACCTGTCGCGCCCTGAGATCGCGGCCGAGCTGTCAGTGTCGGTGAACACGGTCAGCACGCACATCCGCAGCATCTACGCCAAGCTCCAGGTGGCTGACCGCTCCGCGGCCGTGCAGCGCGCACGAGAACTGCGCCTGCTCGCCGCCGCGCGCTAGCGCTGAAGCCGGACCGCGGAATCACCGAATCCAGGTGACGGCCGCTCACCTTGCTCGCCGCTACGTTTGGGCACCATGAGCGCGAAGGTGGCGATCGTGGCCGGCGCGGGCGGTGCGCTTGGTCACGCGACAGCAATCACCCTCACCGCCGGCGGCCTCACGGTCGTGGCGGTCGACCGGAACGAGCGCGCGCTCGGCGACCTCCCCGACGACATCCGCCGCCAGGTCGCCGACCCCACCGACCCGGACGCGACGAAACAGATCGTCGACCGGATCGCCGGCGAGATCGGGCCCCCTGACGTGCTGGTGAACACCATCGGCGCCTTCCGTCCAGGAGACTTGCTCGCCACGACTCCCGACACGCTGCGGCTCATGATGGATGTCAACCTGGGACCCGCGCTGTGGCTGAGCCAGGCGGTCGCGCCGCACATGCAGCAGCAGGGTTCGGGTGTCATCGTGCACGTGGCCGCCCGTCCGGGGATCGACCCAACCGGCGGCATGACCGCGTACAGCGCGAGCAAGGCCGCTCTTGTTCACCTGACGCGCACCCTCGACGTCGAACTGCGCCCGCACGGGATCCGGGTGAACGCGGTCGCGCCGCAGCTGCTTGTTACTCCCGCGAACCGGAACATATTCCCTCCCGAGGTGCTGGCGCACGCGGTCGCGCCCGAGGCGATCGCCGGCGTGATCGCGTTTCTCGTCAGCGATGCCGCGGCGCCAGT
>NZ_JBARCR010000090.1:0-6313 GCF_049794275.1 Trebonia sp. | reverse complement strand
CGGCCACCGCGGCTGGCGTGACGCCGTGCCGCTCGGCGACCGGGCGCAGCGCGCCGGCCAGCGCCAGGTTGGCCGATAGGGCAGGCTCGGTGAAGTCCGGGTGACCGGCCCGCCAGTCACCCGGCTCGAGGGCAGCCGCCCTGGCCGCGGTGAACGCGCCGGTGAGCAGGCCCGAGGCCATCGGGCTGTAGACGATCGCTCCGGCTTCGTGCTCGCGGGCCCACAGCAGCACGTCATCGGCGGCGTCGCGGTGGATCAGATTGAACTGCGGCTGGATGGCGTCCACCGTGCCGATCTGCTCCGCGGCCTGCAGCTGGCGGATGCCGTGGTTGGACAGCCCGGCCGCGCGGATCTTGCCCTCCCGCTTGAGGTCGGTGAAGACCTGCCAGTACTCCTCGAGCGGCGTGCCGTCCTCGGCCGGCCAGTGCATCTGGTAGAGGTCGATCCGCTCCACCCGCAGCCGCCGCAGCGAGGCCTCGACCTCGGCCCTGATGCTGGCCGGCGCGCCTACCCGCCGGGGCGCCGCGGACCGGTTGGCCGGATCCCAGACCAGGCCGCCCTTGGTGAAGACGTAGGGCCGGTCCGCCTCGGGCAGGCCCTCCAGCGCGGCCGCCACCACTTCTTCGGAGTGTCCCAGCCCGTAGACGGCGGCGGTGTCGATCCAGTTGATCCCGGATTCGACCGCGTGCCTGATGGCGGCGATGGACGCGGCATCGTCCTGGTTGCCCCAGGCGAATGCCCAGTCGCCGCCGCCGATGGCCCAGGCCCCGAATCCGGTCCTGGTCACGTGCATGCCGGTGCGGCCGAGCTGGGTGGTGGGAAGTGTTGTCATGATCGTTCTCCTTGAATGATCGTTGAGTGAGTGTTCAGCCCGCGGCGAGGAGGCCGAGGCCGGCGCTGAGCGAGGCGATGATCGCCCCGCCGACGGCGACCGCCACGAATGACCGGGCGAAGCTGGTCTGGAAGAACTTGTGCCGGAGGTAGGCCAGGGTCAGCAGTTCGGTGGCGACCACGATGACCGCGGCGAGGATCGCCGCGCCGTAGCCGGGGATCAGGAACGGCAGGGTGTGGAAGATGCCGCCGGCGAACGTGCCGCCGCCGGTGATCGCGCCGCGCAGCATCGGGCTCCCGCGCCCGGTGAGGTCACCGGTGTCCGACAGCCCCTCGGAGAAGGCCATGCTCACGCCGGCGCCCAGGGCGGTCGCGGCGCCGGTGTAGAACGCGGTCAGCGGGTGGTGGGTGGCCAGGACCACCGCGAAGATCGGGGCGAGGGTCGACAGCGACCCGTCCATCAGCCCGCTCAGCGCGGGCTGCACGCGCTTGAGGAGGAACGTCCGGCTGTCCATGGTGACCGGTGAGGTCTCGGTGTGGGTGGTCGTGGTCATGTCGGTGTCCTTTCTCGGCTGGGACGCTTGCTCTCAGCTGGCTTCAGCGTCGTTGGCGGCGGGGTGAGGGGGCGTCACACCGCCGGGTGATTCGCGGCGCACCTCGAGCAGTTCCAGCCCGAGCGCCTCGAGCTGGGCGAGCGCGCCGTACAGCGCGGCCTGATCCGCAAGGACGCCGGCCAGTACCGTGTCCTCGCCGTGTACCTGCGCGTCCAGGGCCGGGAACGCGGCGCGCATCGTCCGGCCGAGCCGGCCGCGGACGCGGATCTGGTACCTCACCGGACACCCCGGACCGGGGCGCTGACCCGGGTGAACCGGGAGACCGAGAACAGGCACAGGGCCGCGAGCAGGATCGAGAAGGTCAGTACGGCGGGGAACGTCCCGGTGAACCCGGCGAGCACGCCGACGCCGACGACGGGAATGATCAGGCCGGCGTAGCACGCCACGAAGAAGGCGGAGATGGACTGGCCGCGCCGCTCGGCCGGGGCCAGCCGGTTGGCGGTGGCCAGGGTGCCGAGGAAGATGGCGCCGACGGCCACGCCCCCTGTCACCGTGCCAGCCAGGAACAGGGCCATCGCGGACTGGGCCAGGGCGGCGACGATCAGCGCGAGCGCGGCGAGGAAGAGGATCAGGCCGGCCAGCACCACCCGGCGGCTGTCGAGGCGGGACACCGCGACCTGGGTGATGGCGCCCACCGCGAGCAGCAGGAACACCACGGCGCCCTGGACGGCGTGGCTGCCCTGATGCAGCTGGCCGGCGATGAAGCCGGGCACCAGGGAGCTGAACAGCCCGAGCAGGGCGAAGGCCGCGAAGGCGGCGACGCCGGCGGCGATGAACTCACCCCGGCCCCGCTCAGGGATGCCCAGCCCGGCGAAGCGCAGGGCCGGCCGGGTGCGGTGCGGCACCGTCTCGGGGACGAGCAGCAGGAGCAGGGCCGCGACGGCCAGGACGGCCAGGTACACCTCGAACACCAGCGTCGTCGGGTGTGGCGCGTACTGCGCGAACAGCCCGGCGATCAGCGGGCCGAGGCCCAGGCCCGCCATGTTCGCGGCGGTGGCCGCCAGCGACGCCCGGCGCCGGGCCGAGGCCGGTACCAGTTCGGTGAGCGTGGCCGTCGCGGTGCCTGTCATCAGGCCCGCCGACAACCCCGACACGATCCGGGCCCCGATGAGCGCCGCCAGGTCGGGGGCCAGGATGAACACGACCGTGCTCAGCGGGCTGGCCCCGAGTGCCGCGGCCAGCACCGGCTTGCGGCCGGCCTGGTCGGAGGACCGCCCGGCCAGCAGCAAGGTCGCGATCACCGCCGCGGCGTAGACGGCGAAGGTCACCGTCACCAGGGCCGCGGAGAAATGCCACCGGCTCTGGTAGATGACGTACAGCGGGGTCGGCAAGGTGGTGCCGAGCATGGTGCAGGTCAGTACCAGCGCCAGCACCCAGAACGCGATCCGCCGCGGTCGCTGGCCGCGCTGGTCCGTGCCGGGCCGGCTGGATGCCTGCGGGGGAGCTTGCATGGTGGTGGTCATGTCCGGGTTCCTTTCTGGTGCGGGCGAGTCAGCAGCAGCCTCCCGGTCAGCCGGGTGAGCGGGCGTCACACGGCGGGGTGATCCGCGGGTACGCCTCGGCCAGCGGTCCCGGACGACGTAGTGTTGGGAGCGGTGCCTGTCGAGGAGACCCGCCGTGGAGCCTGCCGTCTGGTCAGGGGTCGCCAACGCCCCGGCCGCCCCGGCCGCCCCGGCTGTCCGGGATGGAGTCATCGCGCGCCCCGGGCTGTTCCAGCGGCTGACCCAGGCGCAGCGCGTCGCGCAGGTGTCGGCGCCGCCGGGGAGCGGCAAGACGATCTTGCTCAGGTCGTGGATCGCCGAGTGCGGCCTGACCGGGCGGGTGGCCTGGGTGGCGGTGCCTGGCGACTGCGACGCTCAGCGGTTCTGGGTCTCGGTGACCGGCGCGCTGCACGGCATGGCTGCCGGGTCCGCGCTGGTGCGGCCGCTCACGGCGGCGCCCGAGCTAGACGGCTGGACGGTGGTCGAACGCCTGCTTGAAGACCTCGCTTCGCTCGAGGAGCACGTCTGGCTGGTGCTCGACGACCTGCACGAGCTGTGCTCGGCCGAGGCGCTGCGCCAGCTGGAACTGCTGATCATGCGCGCGCCGCCAGCCTTGCGCTTCGTGCTGATCACCCGCCACGACCTGCGGCTGGGCCTGCACCGGCTGCGCCTGGCCGGAGAGCTTAGCGAGATCCGCACGGCCGATTTGCGGTTCAGCCCGCCGGAGGCGCGGGCGCTGCTCGACGCGACCGGCGTGTCGTTGTCGGACGCCGCTCTTGGCGTGCTGTATGACCGGACCGAAGGCTGGGCGGCGGGGCTGCGGCTGGCGGCGCTGTCGCTGGCCGGGCACCCCGATCCGGAACGTTTCGCGGCCGAGTTCGGCGGCAGCGAGCGCACGGTCGCCGAGTACCTGCTGGCCGAGGTGCTGGATCGGCAGAGCGGACAGGCCAGGCGGGTGTTGCTGCGGACCTCGATACTGGAACGGGTCAATGGCGAGCTGGCCGACCTGCTGACCGGGGACTCGGGCGGCGAGCGGGTCCTGCAGCAGCTCGAGGAGGCGGGCGCGTTCGTCGTCTCGCTGGACGCGCGGCGGTCCTGGTTCCGCTACCATCAGCTGTTCGCCGATCTGCTGCAACTGGAACTGCGGGGGAGCAGCGCGGCCGAACTGCCCGCGCTGCATAACGCCGCCGCCGGGTGGTACGCCGAACACGGGCATCCCGTCGAGGCGGTGCGCCACGCTCAGGCCGCGCGCAACTGGGGCCTGGCCGCCCGCCAGCTGTCAGACCGGTGGATCGGCCTGGGCCTGGCCGGGCTGGGCGGCGCCGTGCACGAGCTCTTCGCCCGTTTCCCGCCCGCGGTGATCGCCGCGGATGCCGAGCTGGCGGCCGGGGCGGCCGGCGACCAGCTGGCCAGGGGATCGCTGGGTGAGGCCGACCGGTACCTAGCCCTCTCAGCCCGGGCGCTGGAGTCGGTTCCCGCGGACAGGCGCGGGCACGCGCGGGCGCTGCTCGCCGGGGTGCGGATGCGCCGGGCACGTCAGCGCGGGGATCTCGCGGCCGTGGCGGAGGAGGCGCAACGGCTGCTGACCCCCGCGATGACCGCGGGAGCAGATCAGCTCGAGCTGAGCGGGGACCTGCGGGCGCTGGCGCTGATTAACCTCGGCATCGTCGAGGTCTGGACATCTCACTTGGACGAGGCGGACCGGCACCTCGCGGAGGGCATCGCCCTCGCGCACGAGATCGGCCGGCCCTTTGTGGAGGTCACCGGCCTTGCGCACTGGGCGCAGCTGATGAGCTGGCGGTCCTTCCCGCTGGGGGCAGAGCGCGGCCTGCAGGCGATTGAGCTGGCTAACCAGCACGGCTGGGCCGATGAGCCGATCGTTGGCGTCGCCTATCTGGCCCTTGGCGTGGCGATGGTCACCCAGGGACGGCTTGAGGAAGCGGAGCGGGCCCTCGGCCGGGCCGAGCGCACCGTCCGGACCGAAGTCGAGCTGGCCGCCGGCATGCGGCTGCACTACGGCCGCGGCATGCTCGAGTTCGTGTGCGGCCGCCACGACACCGCTCTGCGCGCCTTCCAGGCGGCCGAACGGCTGTGCGAGTCGCTCGTCACGCCGCACACGCTCGCTCCGCGGCTGCGCTCGCACATCCTGCAGACGCTCGCCCGCTGCGGCGAAACGCAGCGCGTCGAACAAGCGCTCGCCGGCATGGACACGCCGGCGCGGGACCGGGGCGAGATACGCATAGCCGCGGCGTCGCTGCGGCTCGCCCAGCATGACCCGAAGGCGGCGACCGTGGTGCTCGCGCCCGTCATCGACGGCTCGGTTCCGCTGCAGAACGCCCATCTGTGGGACGTCCAGGCATCCCTGCTTCAGGCGATCGCCTGCGACGCGCTCGGCGACGCGGGGGCCGCGAGGCGTGCCCTGGAGCGGGCTCTCGACCTCGCCGCGCCAGAAACCCTGCTCTTCCCGTTCCTGTACGACCCGGCGCCCGCGCTGCTCGACCGCCATCGCCAGCACGGCACCGCGCACGCCGGCCTGATCGCCGACATCCTCAGCGTGCTGGCCGGCCAGGAACCTGGCTCGCAGCCGTCAGGACCACCGCACTTGCGCGAGCCGCTCAGCAGCGCCGAGGCCCGCGTCCTGCGCTACCTGCCCACCAAGCTATCGGCGCCGGAGATCGCCGACGAGATGTACCTGTCGGTGAACACGGTCAAGACCCACATGCGCCACCTGTACGACAAGCTCGGCGCGCACCGCCGGCACGAGGCAGTGGAACAGGCCCGCGCTCTCGGGCTGCTGGCGCCGCCCCCGCGACGGCCCTGACCGAACCTGGGCGAACCGCCGCCAAGCCCAATCACCCAGTCGTGTGACGCCGCCTCACCCTCCGTCGCCTGAGGCTTGACCTGTCAGAACAGCCAACGACAGGAGGCGTGACATGACCACCACTCAGCCTGAGACGCAGCCCGGCACACCCGTCAGCACCGGCCGCGACGACCGGGCGGCCACCCCGGTTGTCGCCTTTATCGGCACCGGGCGGATGGGCGGCCCGATGGCCGCCAACCTGGCCCGCGGCGGCTTCGACGTGCGGGTATGGGACCGCACCGTGGCCCATGCGGAGCCCTTGGCGGCCGACGGCGCGGTGGTGGCGGCCAGCCCGGCGGAAGCAGCCAGGAGTGCCGCGATCGTCATTACGATGCTGGCCGACGGAGCCGCCACCGAACAGGCCGCCACCGGTCCCGGCGGTCTGCTGGACGCTGGCCCCGGGATCATCTGGGTGCAGATGGGCACCGTCGGCGTCGAGTGGACGACCAGGCTCGCCGGCATCGCCGCCGACCGCGGCGCGGTGTTCGTCGACGCACCGGTCTCCGGCAGCGAGGGCCCGGCCAGGG
>NZ_JBARCR010000089.1:0-4498 GCF_049794275.1 Trebonia sp. | reverse complement strand
GTTGGCTTCCGCGACGGCCGCCGCCTCGGCCGCCGTGACCTGCTCGCCCGCGGCAGCCGCCGCGCCCCGCCGCCGCCGGTAGTCGAGCCCGCCCCGGACGATTCGCGACGTCGCCGCCCCGTTCCTGAACTGCGGCAGCAGGGTCCGGGCGGCCCGCTCGGTCACCCGGTTGATCACCCGGTACACCACGAACCGGATGAGCAGCGCGAGCAGCACCACGAAGATCACCCGCAACAGCAGGTGCACGGGCCCGGCAACGAACTGGCTGGTCACCTGCGCGGCCCGGCCGTCGTGTGACAGGTCCCACACCAGGCGGCAGGCGACGCCGGGGCTGTCGCCGCAGCTTCCGGTCAGCGTCGTCGGCGCCTGATCCGCGCCTAGAACCGCCACCTGGACATGGGACAACACGAGAACCTCCCGGCAAAAGGCAAAAGGCAAAAGGAACGTGACCGCTGCTGGCGAGGCTAACCGGTCAGCACCCGGGAGACGGGTCAATTCCCGAGCCCGGTCTCTTTCGCCGCGAACGCAAGGCAGTCGCCGGCCAGTGCGGCGGCCAGCGACACCGCCCGCTGGCCGTGTCCCACCTGCCCCTCCGCGCGCAGCAGCACCGGCCGCGACGACGACGTCGCGTGCTGCAAAGCGGCGCACATCTTGTAGGCGTGCAGCGGGTGCACTCGCGTGTCGTTGGTGAACACGGTGAACAGCACCGCGGAGTACGCCACCCCGTCAGCAACCCGGTGATACGGCGAATACCCCAGCAGCCACGGCAACTCAGTGGCCGACGACGCCGAACCGTACTCCGTGTTCCACGTCTCCCCGAGCCCGAACCGCTCGTACCGCACCATGTCGAGCAGCGGCGCCGAGCAGACGACAGCGGAAAACAGCGACGGCCACTGCGTCAGCGCCGCCCCGACGAGCAGCCCGCCGTTCGACCCGCCCCACGCCGCCAGCCGCTCCGCCGACGTGACCCCCGACGCGATCAGCCAGGAGGCCGCCGCGTGGAAGTCGTCGAACACGTTCTGCTTGCGGTCGAGCATCCCCGCCCGGTGCCACTCCTCGCCCTCCTCACTGCCGCCGCGCAGCGCCGCGATCGCGTACGCGCCCCCTGCTTCGACCCAGGCGAGGATGCTGGGGGAGTAGCCGGGGGTCATGCTGATGTCAAAGCCCCCGTATCCGTACAGAACTGTAGATTTTTCTCCGGAACGTACGGTTCCTTCGCCTCCAGGCTCCAGCAGCACCATCCGGACGTCCGTGCCGTCAGCCGACTGGAACGTGATCTGCGACGCCCGGACCGCGGGCGGGTCGGAGACCGAGCCGGGCGACGTCGCCCAGGTGTCCACGGCGCCGGTCGTCGCGTCGTAGCGCAGCACCACGGGCGGCGTCGTGTAGTCGGTGTACCCGAACCAGGCTTCGTGCCCGCCCTCGGGCCGCTCGGCGATCCCGCCGACCGAGCCGATCCCCGGCAGGCCGAGCGTCGCCAGCCGCGAGCCGGTGGCCAGGTCGTGCACGGTGACCTCGCTCACCGCGTGCCTGGTCCTGGACACGACGAGCACCGGCCGGGTCAGCTCGTCGTCGTTGTCCTCGCCGTCATTGTCAAGGATCGCGAACCCCCGCAGCACCGCAGAAGGATCCTCGGGAATCAGGTCCCGCCACCCTTCCGGCCCCGGAGCGGCCGGGTCCGCGACGCAGATCCGGCCGCGCGGCGCGTCCAGGTCGGTGAACACGTACAGCCGGCCGTCCCGGCCGGCCCGCAGCGAGGTCTGCGCGTCGAGCCCCACGGTGACCGGCGTGAACGCCGGCGCCGCCGGGTCGGACGCGGACAGGTCGGCCAGCCACACGTCCTCGCGCGGCGCGGTGCCGATCGACGCCCACAGCATCAGCCAGCGCCCGTCCCTGCTGACGCTCGCCCCGTAGTAGGTGGTCTTGTCCCTGCCCTCGCCGAACACCAGCGCGTCCGTCTCCGGCGCCGTCCCCACCACGTGCAGGTACAGCCGCCGGTGGTACTGGCTCTCGCCGTCGGGCACCGCCTCGGGAGGCAGCCGGCGCACGTAGTAGAAGGCCTTGCCGCCGGGCAGCCACGCCACCCCCGAGTACCGGCACCGGTCGATCGGTCCGTCCACGAGCTCGCCTGAGGCCACGTCCATGACCCGGAGCAGCGATTCCTCGTCGCCGCCCGACGACAGCTGGTAGGCGAGCAGCCGTCCCTCCTTGTCCGGCTGCCACGCGTCCAGCGTCGTCCGCCCGGATGGGTCGATGGCGACGGGATCGATGAGCGCCCGTTCGCCCGCGTCATCGGCGACGTAGAGCACGCCGTGCTCCTGGCCGGGGTCACGCCGGCTGTAAAACCGCGCCGTGCCGCGCCAGGCGGGCACGCCCACGGCGCCGACCTGCATCAGCTCGCGCACCCGCCCGGCGAACCTGTCGCGGTCAGGCAGTTCCGCCCGGTAGGCGGCCCACAGCTCTTCCTCGGCGGCGAGCCATTGGCTGGTCTGCGCCGAGCCGGCGTCCTCGAGCCACCGGTAAGGGTCCGCGACGCGGTGCCCGAAGAGGTCCTCGGTCAGATCCAGGCGCGGCGCGGGCGGGTACTGGGGGGTGAAAGAAGCCATGTGCGCACCCTAACGCCAGCTCGTTACGCTCCATTAACCGATAACACACCGGGGGCCTAGTACTCTATTGGTGTTAGCGGAGGCACGTGGCTTCGGTCACGCCAGGGCGAGGGTCCTGGTGATGCGAGCGGCGCCTCACGACGGTGCCTGCGGAGGTGCCAGTTGCGACGCGTGCTGCTGCTCAACGTGACGTACGAACCGCTGACCACAGTCGGGCTCAAGCGGGCGGTCTGCCTGGTGCTCTGCGACAAGGCGGAGATCGTGCATCACGACAGCGGCGGCCAGTTGCTGCACGCCGCGACCGTCTCGATTGCCACGCCGTCGGTGATCAGGCTCCAAAGATACGTGCGAATCCCGCAACGCAACCGAGTGCCGCTCACTAGAGCGGCACTTATGCGCAGGGACAACTACAAGTGCGCGTACTGCGGCCGGCACGCCGAGACGATCGACCACGTGCTCCCGCGCAGCCGCGGCGGCCAGCACGCCTGGGAGAACTGCGTCGCGTCCTGCACGATGTGCAACCACCGCAAGGCAGACCGGCTGCTCGAGGAGCTCGGCTGGAGCCTGCCCGTCGCGCCGGCCGTCCCCCGCGGCGCGCACTGGCGGCTCATCGGCGCCCAGTACGACGGCGACCCGCAGTGGGAGACCTATCTGGGCGCCACCAGCGCCGCCTGACGTTCGCCGGCCGCGCCCGCGAGATCACTCGGCGCGCAGCAGCTGGCTGGTGTGCGCGCGAGCGGCTGTCCGGGCCGGCAGGATAGCGATGCCCAGCGACGCCAGCAGGAAGCCGCCCGCGATCGCGGCCAGCAGCCAGCCCGGGTAGACAGTGAACGGCACCACCCCCAGATTGCCCGCAAACAGCCGCCAGAGCGCCCGGCCGAGCACCACCCCGAGCGGGACACCGGCCGCGATGCCGGCCAGGGCCACCGTCGCCGCCTGCCAGAACACGGTGGCGGCGAGCTGCGGGCGGACGAACCCGAGGGCCTTGAGCAGGCCGCTCTCCTGGCGCCGCCGGGCCACGCTCACCGCCAGCAGGTGAGCCAGCGCGGCGATGCCGGCCACCGCCACCACGATCGCGACGATCAGCGGGAAGTTGGCCGACTCGCCGAAGCTGGCCAGCGAGCTGGGAACGCTGGGCAGTGTGAGGTTGCCCTGGGCCTTGCCTTCGAGCCGGGCCAGCGCGGCGTCCCCCGCGGCCCCGGGGACGGTGTGCAGCAGCACGAGGTCGTCCTGGCTCTCGCGGCACTGCTTAACCCGAGCCGGGCCGAGCGCCGCCGGGCACCGGATGCCCAGGTAGAGGTCGTTCATCAGGACCGCGCCGTCGCCGATGCCACCGGTTCCGAAGTCGGCCGGGAGCGGCAGCGTGCCGACCACGCGCAGCGGCACGGTCCGCGGCTTCCCGTCCGGGCCAGCGAACGTCACCGGGACGGTGCCGCCGATGTGCGTGCCCAGCTTGCGCAAGGTGGCCGAGCCGAGCGCGACTTCGTCGTCGCGGGCGGGCAGCCGCCCGTCCGACAACGACAGCAGTGTGGCTCCTTTCGTCGGCGTTGCGGCCAGCGCCTGCACGTTGAGCGAGCCGATCCGGACCGGCGGCCCGCTCAGCTCCGTGATCCGGTCGACCGCCGGTTCCTGCTTCAGCGCGTTGACCACGATCTGGGCGGGTGGCGCCCCGGTGCCGTTTACGTTGACGTAGGCCGTGAACGGGTCACCGTACAGCTCGGGCGAAGCCAGCAGGTGCGACAGGCTGGCGCCGAACACCGCGATAGCGCACAGCGCGGTCACCGCCGCGACTGCGCCGGCCAGCCCGGCCCGCACCGGAGCGGCGCTGGCACCCCGGCCCCGGTGCATTGCCTGCCGGATCCCGAGGACCGCCGTCGCGGGCAGTCCTGCCG
>NZ_JBARCR010000088.1:0-3348 GCF_049794275.1 Trebonia sp. | reverse complement strand
GGTCACGACGTCAACAAAGTGGCGGCTCGGCTGCAAGGCGCGCCAACGCGGCACCGCTAGCAGGCTGGGCCGGGGGCGCGTGGGCAGGTCACACCAGTCACTTGCGCTGACTTTGCAGCCTGGGTGACCACTTCCGACGTAGAGTTACCGGTCACATGTGGTCAGGGCGGCTGCAAAGTGGCGGCACGGCTGCAAAAGTGCCGGGGGCCGGTCGTGGCTGGGTGGGCGGTTGCGCTTAAGGGCGCGGATGGTCACACCAGCCTCTGCTGTTCACTTTGTGCATGAAATGACCAGTTTTTGGCCTTCAGGCGGCCTGATTGTGGTCATCTCGTGCGTAAAGTGCCGCGCAGTGCGTAAGGACGAGCTGGCCGCGGCGCGCCGTGGCTTAGCCGAAGAAGACTTCGGCTTCGGCGTAGCGGTCGACAGGGACGAGCTTGAGCTCGCGGGTCGCCTCGACGAGGGGCACCCGGACGATGTCGGTGCCGCGCAGCGCCACCATCGTGCCGAACGCCTCGTTGTACACCGCCGCGACGGCGTGCAGGCCGAACCGGGTCGCCAGCACCCGGTCGAACGCGGTCGGCGTGCCGCCGCGCTGGATGTGGCCGAGCACGGTGCAGCGGGCTTCCTTGCCGGTGCGCTTCTCGATCTCCTCGGCGAGCAGCTGCCCGACGCCGCCGAGCCTGACGTGGCCGAAGGAGTCCAGTTCTGCCGAGGTGAGCGCCAGATCATCATGCGCAGGGTGCGCGCCCTCGGCGACGACGACGATCGGGGCGTACCGGGTCTGGAACCTGTGCTCCACCCAGGCGACCACCTTGTCGATGTCGAACGGGCGCTCAGGGATCAGGATCACGTTGGCGCCGCCGGCCAGCCCGGCGTGCAGCGCGATCCAGCCCGCGTGGCGGCCCATCACCTCGACGATCAGCGCCCTGTGGTGCGACTCCGCCGTCGTGTGCAGCCGGTCGATCGCTTCCATGGCGATGTTCACCGCGGTGTCGAAGCCGAACGTGTAGTCGGTGGCCCCGAGGTCGTTGTCGATGGTCTTCGGCACGCCGACGACGGGAATGCCCTCGTCGTACAGCCGCGCCGCCACGCCGAGCGTGTCCTCACCGCCGATCACGATGAGCGCGTCCACCCCCAGGCCCGCGAGGTTGTCCTTGATCCGGTCCACGCCGTTGCGGCCCGGGCCGTTCTCCTTGAACGGGTTCGTCCGCGACGAGCCGAGGATCGTGCCGCCGCGCGGCAGGATGCCGCGCACCGCGTGCACGTCGAGCGGCACCGTATCCGCCTCTAGCGGGCCCCGCCACCCGTCACGGAACCCGACGAACTCCAGGCCGAACTCCTGGACACCCCTGCGTACCACGGCGCGGATGACGGCGTTAAGGCCCGGGCAGTCGCCGCCTCCGGTAAGGACTCCCACTCGCATAGGCAAAGCCTAGCGGCCTGACGGACTGTTGTGATGGACGGCGTAATAACACGAGGTAACTGCCCCGATTTACGGTAAGTCCGATTCCGGGGCCGGCTGCTGCCGCTCTTTCGCCTGGTTGGCGTAGATATCGACGTATTCCTGGCCGGACAGCTTCTGGATCTGCTGCATGATCTCGTCGGTCACGGCGCGCAGCGCGGCGCGGTCCGACTCCTTGCCGTAATACCGCGAGAACTCGAGCGGCTCACCGAAGATCACGCCGGGCCGGATCCCCAGCTTCGGCCGGAACGACCCGGAGGGCAGGAGCTCGAACGTGTCGATCATCGCGCAGGGCACCACCGGGGCGCGGGACTCCAGGGCCAGCCTGGCGACCCCGGTCCTGCCCTTGTACAGCCGCCCGTCAGGGGATCGCGTGCCTTCCGGGTAGATGCCGAGCACGCTCCCGGACGCCAGCGCGCGCAGCCCGGACCGCAGCGCGCGCTCGCTGGCCTCGCCGCCGGTCCGGTCCATCGGGATCACACCGACCCCGCTGAAGAACGCCTTGCTCAGCAGCCCCTTGAGCCCCTTGCCGGTGAAGTACTCGGCCTTGGCGAGGAACACCACCTTGCGCGGCAGCGGGAGCGGGCCGAAGAAGTGGTCCGCGAAGGACAGGTGGTTGCTGGCGAGGATGACGGGACCGCGCCGGGGCATGTGTTTCCTGCCGCGCGACCACGGCCGGAAGACGACCTTGAGCGCCATGCCCAGCGTGTATTTGGTTACCCAGTAGAACACTCCCCCATCGTCGCACGTACCGGGCCTTACGTGAGGCCCAGAAGATCACGCACCGGGTGCGAGACGTGCTGAAACCAGTCATAAATGCCGGTCTACTGCTGCGCGGCACCCGACCGGCATGCGACGATTCGACCATGTCCGCTGCATCGCCAGCGCCGGCCGGCGGCACCACGGTGACCGTACAGCCAGGCGCGGAGCCGTTCTCCGCCGACGGCGGGCCTGTCGGGGTCCTGGTCCTGCACGGCTTCACCGGGAGCCCGCGGACGGTGCGCCCGTGGGCCGAGCACCTGGCGGCCGCCGGGCTCACCGTGCGAGCGCCCAGGCTGCCCGGGCACGGCACGACCTGGCAGGACCTGGCCACCACCGGGTCGCGGGACTGGTACGCGACGGCCGACCAGGCCTTCACTGAGCTCAGCGGCCGGTGCGAGCAGGTTTTCATCACCGGCATCTCGATGGGCGCCTGCCTGGCGTTCCGGCTGGCGGAGACCCAGGGCGCCAAGGTCAGCGGGCTCGTCGTGGTAAACCCGTCGCTGGCGCCGGACACCCGGCTGTTCGTGCTGGCGCCTATCCTCAAGCATGTGAACGTGTCGGTGAAGGGCATCGCGGGCGACATCAAGAAGCCGGGGGCCAGCGAGGGCGGCTACCAGCGCGTCCCGCTCAAGGCCGCGGGCACGCTGCCCGAGCTGTGGAAGCTCACCGCGCGGCATCTGGCAGGGGTGACTCAGCCGGTGCGCGTCTACCGGTCTACTGTCGATCATGTGGTGGGGCCGCCGAGCATGCAGGTGCTCAGGGCGGCACTGCCCGCCGCCGAGGTGGTCCCGCTGCCCGACAGCTACCACGTGGCGACGCTGGACAACGACGCGCCGGCAATCTTTGACGGCACGCTGGCGTTCATCAAAGAGCACACCGCAGCGGAGAAGAGGGTGTAAGGACAGCACAGTGGCAGAGGGGGACGTGCCCGGCACCACCGGGGACGCGACAGCAGGCGACGGACAGGAAGCCGTGTGGCGCGACCTGGTCGCCCGGTTCGACGCGCCCGCGCCCGCCGATGGCGAGGCGCCCTGGCCGGAGCTGGAGGACCTCGACGGGCCCGTGCACGTCACGCCCGCCCCGCCGTCGGCCATGCCGCCGCCGGTCATGCCGCCCGCGCTTCC
>NZ_JBARCR010000087.1:0-7739 GCF_049794275.1 Trebonia sp. | reverse complement strand
CCCCTGCCCTCGTGCTGGCGGTTCCCGGCAGTGACACCGACCTGGCCGCGGGCCCAGTGAGCGAGCTGACTGCCGTGCTCCGGGTCGACAACCCGGCCGTGGACGTACGGGCCGCGCGGCTCGACGGTGGCGGGCGCAGCGACCCGTCGGACATCCGGGCTGTGCTGGCCGACGCCGCCGCCCGGCGGCCAGCAGGGGCTCCCTGCGCGGTGGTCATCCCCTTGCTCGCCACGCCGAACCCGCCCGTGCTCCGCAGGCTCCGCGAGGCGGTGGTCGCCAGCGAGGTGAACGCGGTCATCAGCGGGTTCACCAACTCCAACGCGATGATCGCCGAGGCACTGCACATCCGGCTGGCCGAAGCCGGCCTGGCGCGCGCAGACCGGGTGCGGCTGTTCAGCATCGTCACCGCCGCCGACGGCATCCTCATCGTCACCGTCGGCGGGCCGGACGGCGCCGGGGCGGCCAACGTCACCTCCGTCCTGCTCGCCGCCAGGCTCGCGCTCCCGGTGATCACGGCGTCGCTGGACGGCTCGCCATCTGTTCAGGACGGCGTCATGCGGCTGAAGGAGATGGGCGTGAACCGCCTTGCGGTCGCCCCGTGCCTCATCGGCCCCGAGGCGAGCCGGAGCGACCTGGAATCGATGGCGGTCGCGGCGGAGTGCGCGGCGCCGCTTGGCGCGCACAGCAACATCGCCAAGCTCGCGGCCATGGCCTACGGCCAGGCCATCAGCCAGATGGAGATTCCCGGCGAGCAGTTGTTAATGACTCCCGGCCACTCCCGCCGCCGGGGATAAATCCCCGCAACCTTTGCTCCGCCAGTAGCGTCACAATGGACAGCAGGTCCAAGTTGACGATTGTGGGTGAGGGCTGCGATGCGCATCCTTTCCAGGGCGTTCCGCATAGGCGCGGCAGTAACGGTCGCGGTTGGCGTTTCTGTCGGGCTGGCGGTGTCCGCGCAGGCGGGTGACAGCCCGGCGGGCTTCAATTTCGGGACCGACAGCTCCTACGTCTCGGTCCCAGGCCCGGCTCCCTACCGTAACCCGGTCATGGGCGGCAACTACGGCGGTTACGTCGGCATGGTCGGGAACTGGGCCCGCGTGGAAGGGTGCACGACCGGGAACTTCCTCGACTTCTCCTATTCCAACAGGGACCAGGCGAACACCAACTACAACACGTACCACATCGGTATCGGCACCGCCGCCTACTGGTACATGGGCGGTCCCGGCGTCGACCCTAACTGGAACGGCAGTACCGCCGAAGCGGCCAACTGGGGCGCGCAGCAGGCGTCGCGCATGCTCACGGCCGTCAAGTCGCTGGGCATCACGTATCCGGTGCTGTGGGCGGACATCGAAAAGCCGGGCATCGCACCCGCCCCTGACAACGGCTGGACCAGCGTGTACACCTCACCGTGCAGCGGGCAGGTCAAGCAGAATCACGTCCCGTGGATCGTGGACCGCGCGGAGTTCAACGGGTTCGCCGCCTACATCACCGCGCACTCGACGTTCAAGGTGGGCGTCTACTCCTCGCCCACGATCTGGCCATCGATCTTCGGCACCGGCAGCGCGTCGCTGATCCCCAACACCTACGAGTGGACCTACTCGCCGGAGACCTCCAACCTGAACGCGTATCCCTACGCATGGCGCCTGTCGCAGGGCAAATCCACCTTGTACGCGCAGTTCTTCGGCGGGCAGACGTACTCGAGCCCGTTCGCGCTGATGTGGCAGTGGTCAGGGGGCGGCGGTGTCCGCAACGGCCTGGGTGACTTCGACCAGATCGACGTCGCGCGCATGCGCTGACCGGTTCGGGCTCAGGCGGCGTCCTGGATCGTTCCGGCCAGCAGCGGGTCGAGCCGGAGCGAGGGGTTGTCGCGGGTGATCGCGTTGAGCCGCCACTTATCGGCGAACAGCGCGAGCAGCGCCCCGTCTAGCCGCCGGGTGAGCACCTCGGCGCCGCGCACCCCCGCCAGTGCGGTGACGCCATCGGCGTCGGTCAGGCGTGCCAGCGAGTAGTCGAGGTGGTCCAGTTCGGAGCGCGCGCCGAACTCGTGCTCGAGCCGGTGCAGCACCACGTCGAATTGCAGAGGCCCAACAGCGGCGAGCACAGGCGCCTGATCGCCGCGCAGGTCCGACGACAGCACCTGCACCACGCCCTCGGTGTCCAGCTGGTCGATGCCTCGCCTGAACTGCTTGTACTTGCCCGCGTCCTTGCACCGCACCACGGCGAAGTGCTCGGGCGCGAACGAGGGGATCGGCGGGAAAGAGACAGGGACATCCGCGTAGAGCGTGTCGCCCGGCCGCAATGCGCCAGCGTTGACGAGCCCGATCACGTCGCCAGGGAACGCGGTTTCCACCGTCTCCCTGTCCTGGCCGAACATGGCCTGCGCGTACTTAGTCGCGAACGGCCGGCCGGTGGCGGCGTGCGTCAGCACCATCCCGCGCGTGAACTGGCCGGAACACACCCGGACGAACGCAACCCGGTCCCGGTGCGCCGGGTTCATGTTCGCCTGCACCTTGAACACCAGCCCGGAGAACGGCGCGTCCACCGGCCGCTCGTCGCCGTCCACGGACTCACGCGCCTGGGGCGCGGGCGCCAGATCGCACACGGCGTCCAGCAGCCGCCGCACGCCGAAGTTCGGCAGCGCCGCGCCGAACAGCACCGGGGACGACTCCCCGGCCAGGAACGACGGCATGTCCACCGACGCGCCGATCGCGTCGAGCAGGGCGAGCTCTTCGGCGGCCGCCTCGTACGCGGCGCCTTCCCTTTCCCGGGCCTCGTCAGCGCCGAACGTTGCCTCAAGCGCGCGCTCCGCGCCGCCCGGCGTCCGCGTGTAGGCGGTATACCGCCCGGTCGACCGCTCGATCAGCCCGCGGAAGTCGCCGGCGATGCCGACCGGCCAGTTCACCGGTGTCGGCCGCAGCCCGATCCGCTGCTCGATCTCGTCGAGCAGTTCGAGCGGCTCCCGCCCGGGCCGGTCCCACTTGTTCACGAACGTCACGACGGGCACGTGCCGCGACCGGCACACGTCGAACAGCTTGAGCGTCTGCGGCTCGAGGCCCTTGGCTGAGTCGAGCAGCATGATCGCGCAGTCCACCGCCTCGAGCACGCGGTAGGTGTCCTCGGAGAAGTCGGCGTGACCAGGCGTGTCGAGCAGGTTCAGCACGTAATCGTCGTAGTCGAAGCGCAGCACCGCCGAGGTGATCGAGATGCCGCGGTCACGCTCCATGGCCATCCAGTCCGAGGTGACCCCGCGGCGCCCCGCTTTGCCGTGCACCGCGCCCGCGGTGTTGATCGCGGACGCGTGCAGCGCCAGCGCCTCTGTCAGGGTCGACTTGCCCGCGTCCGGATGGCTGATTACCGCGAACGTCCGTCGCCGCGTCGCCTCGCCCCGGACTCCACCGTTCGGCGAAGTCCGCTTCTCTACATCTGTGACCGACACCGCGGTAATACTCCTCACTCAGCGAGCGCCCGCACGAGGCTACCCGCAGGACCCCCAACAGGTAGTCAGGAAAAACAATTCCCCGGAACGTGCGCGTGGTTCCAGCAGTCCGCTCAATGACTCTCGGGGGTCACCTGCCGAAGAGCGCCGCCTGCAACGCCGTCTCCGCGGTGAGGCTCAGGGTGTCGGCGGCACTGCCGAGAGCGACCCGGTAGGTGCCTGCGGCGATGCGCCACTGGCCGGCCTCGCTGTCGAAGCGGGCGAGCAAGCGCGGGTCGGCAGTGACGGTGACCTGCTTGGACTCGCCAGGCTTGAGGTCCACCCGCTCGAAGCCGAGCAACCGCATTCGCGCGCCATCGGGGGCGCCGGTGAGGTAGACCTGCGGCACGTCGGCGCCCTGTCGGTCGCCGGTGTTGGTGACGGCGAACGTGGCCGTGATGGTGTCGCCTCCCAGCACCAGGAGATCGCTGTAGTCGAATCTGGTGTAGCTGAGGCCGTGGCCGAAGCCGTACAGCGGTTGCTCGCGCTGCTGGGCGAACCACCGGTAGCCAACCTCGGCGCCCTCGCCGTACTCGATCGTGGCCGGGGTGCCCCAGGGCTCGCCCATGCTCGGGAGGTCCGGCCGGGGGGTCTGCGCGAGGTCGGCAGGGAAGGTGACCGGCAGCCGCCCCGATGGGTTGATCGCGCCGGTCAGGATCTCGGCGATCGCCTGACCGCCTGCCTGGCCGGGGTACCAGGCCTCAATGATCGCTTTGACGTTGTCGCGCCACGGCATGGCCACCGGGTTACCGGTCTCGAGTACCACGATCGTGTTGGGGTTGGCGGCCGCGACCGCCTCGATCACCGCGTCCTGGCCCCAGGGCAGCGACAGGTCGGCGCTGTCGAAGCCCTCGCCTTCCACCCGGATCCCGAACACGATCACGACATCAGAGCGCCGGGCCAGGAGCGCCGCCTCGGCAGGACTCATTCCCGGGTCGAACTCGACCTGCGCCTGGGGCAGCAGCTTGGTTATTTCTGCTACCGGCGATGAGGGGAGCAGGTAGAGGTTGCGGGTGGCGCCCATGAAGCTGGGGCCCCCGACGCGGATGACTTCGGCGTAGCCGCCCGGCGGGACGACGGCGGTGGAGCCAGTGCCTGCAGGCACGCCGACTTGGGCGTGGCCGCCGATTACCGCGATGCGCGGCGAGGAGTCGGGGGCGAGCGGCAGGGCGCCGTCGTTCTTGAGCAGCACGATGCCCTGGCGGGCGGCTTCCAGCGCGATCTCGTTGTGCCTGGCCATGTCCACCTCGGGTGGCGCGCCCCATCGGTCGACGCCGACCGCGTACATCGACCGCAGGATGCGGCGGACCATCTCGGACAGTCGCTCTTTCGGCAGCCTGCCGTTGGCATAGGCATCCCTGAGCGACTGCCCGAAGGCTTCCGCACCCCACATCAGCACATCGATCTGGCAGCCGCAGTCCTGGTCGAGCCCGCTGAGCGCGAACTCCCAGCCGGCGGTGGCACCCCAGTCCGACATCACCCAGCCGGGATAATCCCAGGCGCCCTTGAGCACACCCTGGATCAGCTCGCTGTTTTCTCCGGCGTACCCGCCGTTGATCTTGTTGTAGGCGGTCATGACCGAGCCGGGCTGGGCAAGCTCGATCGCTATCTCAAAGGCCAGCAGGTCCGACTCGCGATGCGCTGCCGGGTCGATGATGGCGTCCAGCCAGTGCCGGTTGGTCTCGTTGCAGTTCAGGGAGAAGTGCTTGATCGTGGAGATCACGCCTTCGGCCTGAATACCGCTGATCGACTCGGCGACGAGCGCCGCGCTCAGCAGCGGGTCCTCCGAGATGTACTCGAAGTTGCGCCCGTTGCGCGGGTCGCGGGCGAGGTTGATCCCGCCGGCCAGCATCACGTTGAATCCCCGGCTGCGCGCCTCGCGGCCGACCACCCCGCCCGACTCGCGCGCCAGTGCCGGGTTGAAGCTAGCGCCAAGCGCGATGCCTGCGGGCAGCGCCGTAGCGGTATCCCCTTCCCGGTACCCGGGATTGGTGACGCCAAGGCTGGCGTCACTCATGAGCAGCGCGGGAACGCCTAGCCGCGGCACGCCCGGCACATACCCGGCGCTCATTGGCGTCCCGTCCGGGATGCGCTCGTCCCGCACCGTGATCAGGTCACTTACTCCCATGACGCTGACGAGCAGCGAAAACCGCTCGTCATCGGTCATCCGGTCCTCGGCCGCCAGGGCTCGCTCATCAGCGTCGCCCGTCACGGGCGTTCCACCATCATGCAGAGCAGCGTAGTCGAGCTGCCATCGGGTCAGATTGTCAGTACCTCCGCCTAGATTCAGGCTTATGGCAGATAGCAGCTTGTCTGTATCCGATCGCGAATCCTTCTTGGCCGAGCCGCACATCGCGGCTTTGTCGGTGTCGGCCGGTCAAGACCGTGGCCCGCTTACCGTGCCGATCTGGTATCAGTACGCACCAGGCGGGGAGGCGTGGGTGCTGACCGAGGCCGGATCCCGGAAGGCCCGGCTCATCGAAGCAGCCGGCCGTTTCACCCTGATGGTCGAACGGGTCATGCCGACGGTCCGGTATGTATCGGTGGAAGGACCGGTCACTCGCACGATCCCAGGAACCGATGAGCTGTTGCAGGAGATCACCACGCGATACCTGCCTTCGGACATGGTCCCGGCCTACATCGAGTTCGCCAACGCGGAGCTGGGCGAGCAGGTCGCGATCTACCTGCGTCCGGAGCGCTGGCTGACGGCAGATCTCGGGCCGGGAGCCCTTCCGCCGGTGGTGACTCGCGAGCAGGCCCCGTGATCGTAAGATCAGGCTCCGCTTGACGCATTACATGGGCCGGCGGGCCTGCTCCAGGTTCGACTGGTGGATGGGGAGCCAGTCCGGCCCCAGCCGCGCGTCGACCGGTTCCTCTCCTCGCCGCAGCGCGTCGATGTAGGCATGATCGGCGGCGAGGCGGGCCGCCACCTCGGGACCCTCGGCAACGGCGCCGTGGCCGGGGACCAGGACATCGACGTGCCTGGCGGCCTGACCCAGCCGGTCGAGTGCCGTCTCGTAGGCGCCCACCTGACCGGGGCGGCGAGGGTCGAGGAGCGGGATCAGGACGTCAGAGAGCATGTCACCGGCGAGCAGGACGCCACGGTCCGCGAGGAGGACCGCGGCGTGGCCGATGGCGTGCGCCTGATGCTCGACGATCTCGCCCGGCACGGGTCCGCCGTCCGCGGGCAGCGGGGCGACGAGCCCGAACAGCTCGAGAGGGATGCCCGACGCGCTCTCCGCCGCCATCCTCTGCCCCCGCTCCCGGGCTTCACTGGCAGCGCGGGCGCCGGCTGGGGTGGCGTAGCGCGGCACGTCGCCGAATCGGGAATGCCAGAGCAGGTGGTCCCAGTGGGGATGGGTGGAGAACCCGGCGATCACCGGAATGCCGAGCCGGTCCAGGTCATCGGCGAGCTGGTTCAGATCGGAACCATCGATGCCGGGATCGACCAGGATCAACCCGCCCTCCCCGCGCACCGCGATGGCATTGCTCAAGACCCACGCGCTCTGCCGGACCCAGACGCCGTCAGCCACCTGATTCAGCATCGGTTCACTCTCATCTCATTGGTCGATGCTGAACATGCCCTCGGGTACCCCGGCGATCTCGATCTGGCGCCAGATCGTGCGCCACTGCGGGAGTTCGTGGTAGCGGCGCAGCGCGGCGAGGCCGCTCAGCCAGCCGGTCCAGCCCGGGTAGGGCGGGTTGGCGGGGTCGAACCCGCTCTGCACCGCGGTGAGCCGGGTCTTGCCGTCCGAGCCTTCCAGCTCCCAGCTGTCGGTCATCCCGTCGGCGAACCGCAGCGTCGCCTTGCGGCCCGGCTCGAACTCGACGAACTTGGCCCCGCCGGGGTCCAGCTCGAACCCGCCCATCGCGAAGCGGCCGCCCACATAGGGCTCGATGTCCACGTTGGCGCCGAACCACCGGCGGAACTGCTCCGGCTGGGTCATCGAGTCGAACACCTCGTCCGGTGCCGCGTCGATCACCACGGAAGCACGCAGCTCGTTCGACGTGAAGTCGCACTTGGGAGTCAGCTCACGGCCGGCCAGATAATCCGCCAGGTTGGCGATCGCCAGCGACCAGAACGTCTGCAGCGCGCCACGGGCACCGTCCGTGTCGGCCAGCACCTCCGCGAAACTCGGCAGGTCGCTCTGGCTCAGCGTCACCAGAGTGCCGCCTTCGTCCTCGGCCAGCTCGAACTGCACCGTGGACTCGACACCGTCGACGGTCCAGGCGAACCGGATGGTGCGCTCGTCCACATGCAGCA
>NZ_JBARCR010000086.1:0-7202 GCF_049794275.1 Trebonia sp. | reverse complement strand
GGTCAGGCGGCCGCGTCCGCCCGCGGGCCCCGGCCCGCTGTCACCCACCCCGGCAGCTCCCAGCCGGCCGGCGCCTGGCCCGATGGCGATCGCCCAGGGGCAGGTCAGCGCTGATCCCGCCGAGGCGCCTGATGGTGAGCGGGTGATCGTCCCTACCTCGATCTACGCCCCGGGCACCCTGGTCGATGCTCAGCCAGATGGCGAGGGTGCCGCGACTGGCGCGCCACCGGATCCGGGTCAGGCGCCAGGACCGGGTCCGGGCCCGGCCGCGGATTATCCTGCTTCTCCCCCCGATCCAGGCATGGGCCAGGCGACTCCCCCCGACTATGGGCCACCGTCTGCGTCCGATCCCGGCTATGACGCGTCCGCGGATCGCGGCGCCAACCCGCCGGGCGAGCATCCGTACGGCAACTACGCGTACGTGATCCGGGATGAAGAGCCGCCCGCGCCCCGGCCGCGCGCTACGGGTCCGGGCATGAGGTCACCCGCGAGCCAGCCGCCGCCTCAGGAGGCACTCCGTCCCGAGCCGGCCACCGCGTACGGTCCCGACGACCCGGCCTACGGCCCGCCGAGTGCCGGGTGGTACTCCAGCGAGGACCAGGCAGCCGAAGAACCCCAGCACGCCCGCGGCGTATTTGAACCCCCCCAGAATCAGGGCGGATCCGGCCAGGATCCGGCCGACGATACGCCGCCGCTCGAGCAGATCAGGGACTTCTACCTGACCGCGGAGGCGATCAGTGCCGAGAACCTCGACAGGGACTTCGACGAGCTAATGGAAAGGCAGCGACAGCTGATCAGCGCATACTTCACCGAGGCAGCCCTCCAGGAGGACCCGCGGTGAGCGGTGTCATCGCAGTGCTCGGGTTCGGCGAGGCGGGCTCGCTGCTCACCCGCGACCTTTTGGCCGCGGGCGCCAGCGTCCGCGGCTTCGACCCCGCGGTGCCCGCGCCCGCGGGCGTCACCGAAGCCGGCAGCGACGCGGAAGCCGCCGCGGGCGCGGACCTCGTGCTCAGCGTCAACAGCGCGAAAGAGGCGGTCGCCGCGCTGGCCGGCTCGCTGGACGCGATGCGTCAGGGGACCGTCTGGGCCGACCTGAACACCGCCGCCCCCGCCGTCAAGCAGCGGCTCGCCGAGATCGGCCGGTCCCGCGGCATCCCGGTCACCGACATCGCCATGATGGCGCCTGTCCCCGGCAAGGGCCTACGGGTACCGATGCTCGCCAGCGGCGAGGCGGCTGGAGAAGTCGCGGCGCGGCTGCGCGGGTACGGCGCCAACGTCGAGGTGCTCGACGGGCCGGCCGGCCTCGCCGCCACCAGGAAGCTGCTGCGCAGCGTCTTCTACAAGGGGATGGCGGCGTCCATCGTGGAAGCGCTGGAGGCGGCCCGCGCCGCGGGCTACGAGGACTGGCTGCGCGAGCACATCGCCGAAGAGCTCGAGAAGGCCAACGCGAAGACCGTGGACAGGATCGTCACGGGGACCCGCCAGCACGCCGTCCGCCGCGGCGCAGAGATGGCGGCGGCGGCCGAGATGCTCGCCGACTTCGGCGTCGAGCCCATCATGGCCGACGCCAGCCGCGCCCTGCACGAACGCCTCGCCGCCGAAGAAGAATAGCGACCGGCCCGTCCCGGGCACTTAGGGCGCGAACGTCACCTTAGAACCGGGGCAAAGCGGACATAAAACGGGACGATCGCGCCCTAAGTGAGAATTGCCGTGTGAGGGACGGCGATAACAGCAAGAAGCGGCGCGACCGCTGGACTGTCGGATCCGGTCCTGCTCGGGCCGGGAGCACGAGCAGGACCGGGAGCCCTTTGAACGCTCCCGCGCGCGGCCTGGGCTTTGCGCGGGAGCGCCGCGGCGTTCAGTAATGACGCTTGCAGCTGGACATGATCGTGACAGGCACGGTCTCGGTCTGCTTAGTGGTGCCATCGTTGGCCCACAGCGTGATGGTGAACGACGAGTTCGCCGGGAGGCCAGCCGCCGCTTTCACGTCCACGTAGCCTTCCGCGTCCAGCGTGTAGCTTGCCGGGTCTGGTTGGGGGACCACCCTGACGGGCCCGGTCCCGTTGCTCCAGCCGGCCGGGATGGGCGGCGTGGTGTAGGACCCCGTATCGGTGCCGTCTGTGCCGTAGTAGAAGTCGATGAGGGTTGTGCCCGCAACGGAAATACCCGCCACCAGGCCGGACGCGCCGATATTGATCGGCGTGGACCAGCTGCCGTTCAGATCGATCGCCAGGTCACTTGTCCCGCCGGCGGTGGTGAAGCAGACGGGACGGCTGGCGAACTCGTTGGTGAGCTGCCAGCTGGGGGTAGCCGCGGACGCGGACACGGCCGGGACGGTCAGCGCCGCCGCGGTGATGGCGGCAGGAGCTAGCAGAGCTGCCGCGCGCCAGGGTCTGGTTGTCATGATGTGGTGTCTCCCTAAGCCTGGATACTCACGCCCGGCCAGATGGCGAGCGTTCTCGTCAGGGCCAAGAAGGAGGAGCCCGCAGGCTAAGGTGCCGCAGCCCAGGGCAAAAGGTCCCCACTCCGGGTCCACGTCAATGACTACGGCTGGCGCCGGGAACTGGATTGCGCCGTGCCGCCAGGGAAACTGTTTCGATGACCACGCGGACCTCTGATAACAGCAAGAAGCGGCTTGCCGCCAGAGATTGTGGGGACTTTGACCCGGTTTTCGGCGCCGAACTCCCCGCGATAATCGGCGGCCGTCCGCCCGCTCCTGATAACAGCAAGAAGCGACGCGACCGCTGGACTGTCAGATCCGGTCCTGCTCGGGCCGGGAGCACGAGCAGGACCGGAAGCCCTTGTCAGTCCGCGGCGCTACTGGTGGTCAGTAATGGCGCTTGCAGCTGGACTTGATCGTGACAGGCACGGACTCGGTCTGCAGAGTGGTGCCATCGTTGGCCGACAGCGTGATGTTGAACGACGAGTTCGCCGCACGGCCAGCCGCCACCGTCACGTTCACGTAGCCTTCCGCGTCCAGCGTGTAGCTTGACGGGTCGGGTTGGGAGGCCAGCCTGACAGGCCCGGTCCCGTTGCTCCAGCCGGCCGGGATGGGCGGCGTGGTGTAGGCCACCGTATAGCTGCCGTCCAGGTAGTAGTAGAAGTCGATGAGGGTCGTGCCCGCAACGGAAACACCCGCCGGCAGGCCAGACGCGCCGATATTGATCGGCGTAGACCAGGTGCCGTTCAGGTTGATCTCGAGTTCATTCGTCCCGCCGGCGGTGGTGTAGCAGACGGGACTGCTGGCGAACTCGTTCGTGAGCTGCCAGCTGGGGCTAGCCGCGGACGCGGACGCGGCCGGGACGGTCAGCGCCGCCGCGGCGATGGCGGCAGGAGCGAGCAGAGCTGCCGCCCGCCAGGGTCTGGTTGTCATGATGTGGTCTCCCTAAGCCTGGGTACTCACGCCCGGCCAGATGGCGAGCGTTATCGTCAGGGCCAAGAAGGAGGAGCCCGCGGGCTAAGGTGCCGCAGCCCAGGGCAGAAGATCCCCACTCCGGGTCCACGTCAATGACTACGGCTGACGCCGGAAACTGGATTGCGCCGTGCCGCCAGGAAAACTGTTTCGATGACCACGCGGGCCCCTGATGACAGCAAGAAGCGAAGCGAAGCGAAGCGCAGCCGCCAGCAGTCACCACGCGCCCGTTCGGGGACGGAAAAACGGCGGTCCTGACTACGCGAGCGGGGCGAGTGCCTCCGCCAGCGGCGCGAGCAGTTCCGGCTTGACGTGCAGCGGCAGGCCGACGATGCACAGGTCCACGCCCGCGTCTCGCCAGGTGGTGGCGTCCGCGACCACCTCGTCGATGTCGTCTTCGTAACGCACGTTGACCGAGCAGGTGATCTCGGAAACGTCCCGGCCGATGGATGCGCAGTGCCCGGCGAGGACGTCCTTGAGCTCGAGCCATTCGGCGACCCCGCCGCGGCCGAGCGAGTTCCACTGCTGCGCCCACCGGGCGGTCGTGCGCAGCGTGCGCCGACGGCCGGTGCCGCCGATGGTGATCGGCGGGTAGGGCCGCTGCACCGGCTTAGGCTCGCAGCGCGCGTCGGTGAGCCGGACGTACTGGCCGGGGAAGTTGGAAACCGGCTCGGTCAGCAGCATCACCATCGCCTCGACGCCCTCGTCGAACCGGTCGAAGCGCTCCTTCAGCGGCGGCAGCGCGATGCCGTAGGCGTCGCACTCCATCTGGTTCCAGCCCGCGCCGATGCCGAGCTCGAGGCGGCCGCCGGACATGATGTCCACGGTGGCGGCCATGTTGGCCAGCACGGCCGGGTGCCGGTAGATCATGCCGGTGACCTGGCAGCCGATCCTGATCCGCCGCGTCGCGGTTGCCATGGCGCCGAGCATGGTCCAGGCCTCGAAGTTCGGCCCGGCCATGTCGCCGGTCAGCGGGTAGAAGTGGTCCCAGTTCCACGCCGACTCGAACAGCGGGAGCTCGTCGGCCGCGAGCCACGCGTCGCGGATCTCTTCCCAGGTCTGGTGCTCGGGGCGTGTCTTGATCGCGAACCGCATTGCAGGGAACCCTTCCCGCGAAACGAACGAAACGAAGCCGCATCGTCTTGGTCTAGCCGGGACACGACGTTACGCCACAGGCGCCAGCACCCCCGCAATGGGTCACCTTGTGAAGTACCTTGATATCGAGATACTGTACGGTTAGGTGCCGGGGGAGATCGACAAAGGCACGCATGCACCCGCACCGCACCGCATCGATGGGCGAGGAGGCTCACGAACCATGACTGCGAACAGCTTCGGCAGCCGGGCGACGATCGAGGCGGGCGGCGCGTCGCATGAGATATACCGGCTGGACGCGGTCGCGGGCAGCGAGAGCCTCCCGTACAGCCTGAAGATCCTGCTCGAGAACCTGCTGCGCAATGAAGACGGCAAAAACATCACCACAGAGCACATCAACGCCCTCGCCAGCTGGGACGCGAAGAAGGAGCCGGACACCGAGATCCAGTTCACCCCGGCCCGGGTGATCCTGCAGGACCTGACCGGCGTGCCGGCCGTCGTGGACCTCGCCGCGATGCGCGAGGCCATGGAAAGTCTCGGCGGCGACGCGACGAAGATCAACCCGCTCATCCCCGCGGAACTGGTCATCGACCACTCCGTCGTCGCCGACGTCTTCGGCCGCCCCGACGCTTTCGAGCGCAACGTCGCGCTGGAGTTCCAGCGCAACCGCGAGCGCTTCCAGTTCCTGCGCTGGGGCCAGCAGGCCTTCAGCCGCTTCCGTGTCGTCCCGCCGGGCACCGGCATCGTGCATCAGGTGAACATCGAGCACCTGGCCCGCGTCGTCATGACGCACGACGGCCAGGCGTATCCCGACACCTGCGTCGGCACCGACTCCCACACCACCATGCAGAACGGTCTCGGCATCCTCGGCTGGGGAGTCGGCGGCATCGAGGCGGAGGCGGCCATGCTCGGCCAGCCGATCTCCATGCTGATCCCGAAGGTCGTCGGCTTCCGCCTCACCGGCGCCCTGCCGACCGCCGCCACCGCCACCGACCTGGTGCTCACGATCACCGAGATGCTGCGCAAGCACGGCGTCGTCGGCAAGTTCGTCGAGTTCCACGGCGAGGGGGTCGCCGAGGTCCCGGTGGCGAACCGGGCGACGATCGGGAACATGTCGCCGGAGTTCGGGTCGACGTGCGCGATCTTCCCGATCGACGCCGCGACGCTCGAGTACCTGACGCTGACCGGCCGCCCGGCCAGCCAGATAGAGCTCGTCGAGACGTACGCCAAGGAGCAGGGCCTGTGGCACGACCCGGCCCGCGAGCTGCGGTTCTCCGAGGAGCTGACCCTCGACCTGTCCACCGTCGTGCCGAGCATCGCCGGCCCGAAGCGCCCGCAGGACAGGATCGAGCTCGCGAACGCCAAGACCGCGTTCCGCGACGCGCTGCCGTCCTATACCCACGACGACCAGCTGAACGGCACGTTCCCCGCCTCTGACCCGACCACCGGCGACGACTACCGGGCGACCAACGAGGCCGGCGTCACCCTGGAGGACGGCACCAAGACCACGGTCGACCACGGCCACGTCGTCATCGCCGCGATCACGTCCTGCACGAACACCTCCAACCCGTTCGTGATGATCGGCGCCGCGCTGCTGGCCAAGAAGGCGGTCGAGGCCGGGCTGTCCCGCAAGCCGTGGGTGAAGACCACGCTGGCGCCCGGCTCGAAGGTGGTCATGGACTACTACGAGCGCGCGGGACTCACCCCCTACCTGGAGAAGCTCGGCTTCAACCTGGTCGGCTACGGCTGCACCACGTGCATCGGCAACTCCGGGCCGCTGCCCGAGGCGATCAGCGAGGCGGTGGCCGAGAACGACCTGGCCGTGGTGTCGGTACTGTCCGGCAACCGCAACTTCGAGGGCCGGATCAACCCGGACGTGAAGATGAACTACCTGGCCTCCCCGCCGCTGGTGGTGGCGTACGCGCTGGCCGGCACGATGGACTTCGACATGAACCGCGACCCGCTCGGCTCGCGGGCCGACGGCAGCCCGGTGTACCTGGCCGACATCTGGCCGTCCGGGGCGGAGATCGCCGCAGTGGTGCAGGACGCGGTGGCGGCCGAGATGTTCAGCCGGGACTACGCCGACGTGTTCGTAGGCGATGACCGGTGGCGGTCGCTGGACGTGCCCACCGGGGACACGTTCGACTGGGGCGCGGACTCCACCTACGTGCGGAAGCCGCCGTACTTCGCGGGCATGCCGGACCAGCCCGCACCGGTCACTGACATCCACGGCGCCCGCGCGCTGGCCATGCTGGGTGACTCGGTGACCACCGACCACATCTCCCCGGCCGGCGCGATCAAGACGGACAGCCCGGCCGGGACGTACCTGACCGAGCACGTGGTGGAGCGGAAGGACTTCAACTACTACGGCTCGCGGCGCGGCAACCACGAGGTGATGATCCGCGGCACGTTCGCCAACATCCGGCTGCGCAACCAGCTCGCGCCGGGCACCGAGGGCGGGGTCACCGTGCACCTGCCGGACGGCGAGGAGATGTCCATCTACGACGCGTCCAGGAAGTATCTCGACGAGGGCACGCCGCTGCTCGTGCTGGGCGGCAAGGAGTACGGCTCCGGCTCGTCCCGGGACTGGGCGGCCAAGGGCACCCTGCTGCTCGGCGTGCGGGCGGTGCTGACCGAGTCGTTCGAGCGGATCCACCGGTCCAACCTGATCGGCATGGGCGTGCTGCCGCTGCAGTAC
>NZ_JBARCR010000085.1:0-3312 GCF_049794275.1 Trebonia sp. | reverse complement strand
CCGGACGTGTCGGCGCCGACCGGGGCTCCCGAGCCGGCTGTGTCACCCGCCGCCCCCTCGCCTGCCACATCCTCGCCTGTCACGCCATCGCCGTTGGCGGTGCCGGGGCCTGCGTGCTGGTAGTCGGCGATCAGCGCCATCGCGGAATCCGGCAGGTAGGCGTGGCCGGCGCCGTCCGGTTCCGCGGCGAACGAGCCGAGCCCGGTGAGGATCGCGGCGTTGGTCGGGCGGTCCCGCGGCACGCGCCGCAGGCAGCCGCTGACCAGGTCGGTCAGCTCGTCTGGCAGGCCGGTGAGGTCAGGCGGCTCTGTCGCGAGCCTGACGAGGATGTCCATCACCGTCTCGCCCTGGTAGGGCGGGTGGCCGGTCGCGGCGAACACGATCGTCGCGCCGAGCGAGAAGACGTCGCTGGCCGGCGAGGCCTGCGTGGCGTCCCTGGCCTGCTCAGGCGCCATGTACGCGGGCGTACCCGCCGCACCGCGGGTGACGGTGAGCTGCACCCGCTCGGCGGCCCTGGCCACCCCGAAGTCGATCACCCGGGGGCCGTCCGGCGCCACCAGCACGTTCGACGGCTTCACGTCGCGGTGCAGCAGCCCGGCGGCGTGAATCGACTCGAGTGCCTCCGCGCAGCCCGCGGCGAGCCACCGGACGGCGGGCACCGGCAGCGGGCCGCAGTTGCGGACCAGCGTGCTCAGCGACGGCGCGGGCACATAAGCGGTCGCGACCCAGGGCAAGTCCGCCTCAGGATCGGCCGCCACCACCGCGGCGGTGAACACGCCGCTCACCTGCCTGGCCGCCGCCACCTCACGAGCGAACCTGGCACGGAAGCCTGGCTCCTCGGCGAGTTCGATCCTGATCGTCTTCACCGCCACCAGCCGCCCGGCCGTGGACCGGGCGAGGAACACCTGCCCCATCGCCCCGGCACCGAGCCGGCCGATGATGGCGAAGGGACCGATCTGTTCGGGGTCCCAGCGGCGCAGTGCAGCCACCGACGACTGTGACATTAGTCAGCTGCCTCCCCACAGGGCATGTGACAATTCACAATCTCGCACATTCTGATCCATGGCGGACAGCGAAACCTTCGCGACATTCGGTATCGGATTGGCCTACGGCCGCCACGCGCCGGGAGGAGGCGGCGGGACGGAGACGGCCGGGCCCGTTCTGTCAGACTAGTGCGCGACACCAAAGGACGATCCGCGGCTTGTTGAAAAGCCGGATTGACCGGGGTTTTTCTCTTCTCTACCGTCAGGTCATGGCAGACCTCGACGTGGCGGTGGCAGGAGCCGGGTTCGCCGGGATTTACGCGGTGCACGCATTCCGGTCCGCCGGGCTGACGGTGCGGGCATTCGAGGCCGGCAGCGGGATCGGCGGCACGTGGTTCTGGAACCGCTACCCCGGGGCGCGCTGCGACGTGGAGTCCAAGGACTACTCCTACTCGTTCTCCCCCGAGCTCGAGCAGGACTGGTCGTGGAGCGAGCGGTACCCCGCGCAGCCCGAGGTGCTGCGCTACCTGAACCATGTCACCGACCGGTTCGGGCTGTGGCCGGACATCCAGCTCAACACCCGGGTGACCGCGGCCTCATGGGACGCGGACCAGGCCGAGTGGACGGTGACGACCGACGACGGAGCGTCGGTCACCGCGCGGTTTTTCGTGTCGGCGGTCGGCTGCCTGTCGGCGTACCAGGTGCCGTCGCTGCCTGGCCTGGAGACGTTCGCCGGGCCGTGGTATCACACCAGCCGGTGGCCGGCCGACGGAGTGGACTTCACCGGGCTGCGGGTCGGGCTGATCGGCACCGGGTCTACCGGCATTCAGGTCGCGCCCGAGATCGCCGCCGTCGCCGAGCACCTGTACGTGTTCCAGCGGACCGCGAACTTCGCGGTGCCCAACAGGAACGGCGCCACCGACCCGGCGTGGGAGGCCGGGTTCAAGGCGGACTACCGGTCGTACCGGAAGCAGGCGCAAAAGTCGTTCCTCGGCGTGCCGATCGCCGGGACCGGGCGGCCGGCGCTGGCCGAGCCGCCCGCCGAGGTGCAGCGGACCCTCACGGAGCGATGGCAGGCGGGCGGCGGGATGCCGTTCCTCGGCGCGTACACCGACGTGCTCGTCGACCGGGACGCCAACGACATCGTGGCGGAGTTCATGCGGGACCGGATCAGGGAGACGGTCGCCGATCCCGCGGTGGCCGAGCTGCTGCTGCCGCGCACCTACCCGGTCGGGGCGAAGCGGCTGTGCCAGAGCGACGACTACTTCGCGATGTTCAACCGGCCCAACGTGACGCTGGTGGACATCAGGTCGGCGCCGCTGACTTCGGTGCTGGCGCGCGGGCTGCGCACGGCGGACGCGTTCTACGAGCTGGACGCGCTGGTGTTCGCGACCGGTTTCGATGCGATCTCTGGCGCCCTCAACCAGATCGACGTCCGCGGCGTCGGCGGGGTTCCGCTGGCCGAGAAGTGGTCGGCGGGACCGCGCGCTTACCTGGGCGTCGCCCCCGCCGGGTTCCCGAACATGTTCATCGTGACCGGGCCGGGGTCCCCGTCGGTGTTCAGCAACATGGTGCTGTCGATCGAGCAGCACGTGGAGTGGATCAGGGACTGCGTGCTGTACGCGGGGGCGCACGGGTACGCCGCGGTGCAGGCCAAGCCGTCGGCGGAAGACGCCTGGATGGCGCACGTGACCGAGGTGGCATACTCCACGCTGTTCCCGCTCGCGGACTCCTGGTACGTGGGCGCGAACATCCCGGGCAAGCCGCGGGTGTTCACGTCCTACCTCGGCGGCGTCGGGCCGTACCGGGCGCGGTGCGACGCGGTGGCGGCGGCGGGGTATGAGGGGTTCGCACTCGACCGGAGGTTAGCGATGAGCAGTTCTGTCCATCCGCAGGCGCAGCTGATCCTCGACGGGATGGCCGCCGCGGGCGGCCCGCCGATCTGGGAGATGACACCGGAGCAGGCGCGGGCCATGGTCACCGCGAACAACGAGCACATCGGGCCAGGGCCCGACGTGGCGTCCGTGCGGGACGTCGTGATCCCGGGTCAGGCGGGCGGGATACCCGCGCGGGTGTACTCCCCCGCTCCCGGCGCGCCAGGCGTGGTGGTCTACTACCACGGCGGCGGCTGGGTGGTCGGCTCGGTCGACGGCTGGGACGCGTCAGTCCGCGCGCTGGCGGTCGCCTCCGGCTGTGACGTGGTGAGCGTCGATTACCGGCTCGCGCCCGAGCACGTGTTCCCCGCGGCGGCGGACGACGCCTACGACGCGCTGGAGTGGACCGCCGGGGAACTGGCGGACGGGCGCCCGGTCGCGGTCGCCGGGGACAG
>NZ_JBARCR010000084.1:0-2643 GCF_049794275.1 Trebonia sp. | reverse complement strand
CCTGTCGGCCGTTGACCGGCAGCTTGGCAGCAGGTTTGGCAGCAGTCGGAAAGGACTTGAAGCGTACAGGGCTCGGGTGTATCTACGGGGTATCGGTTCTCCTCCGTACTACTTAGAACTTGACACCGCTTGCAGGACGCCAGCGCCAGGAGGCGGGCATGGCCGAAGAGGTCACAGCGCGGGTCAGCCGGTACGTTAACGACGGCTCAGATCAAGACCTCCGGCGGCTCTTGCGCGGCGCCGAGCTCGTCGCGGAGCCGGCCCGCACGGCGTTCCGCAGGGCCGGTGTCCAGCAAGGGTGGAACGTGATCGACTGCGGCTGCGGCCCCCTCGGCGGGCTCGCGGTCCTGGCGGAGATGGTCGGCCCCGCCGGACGGGTCGTCGGCGTCGATCTCAGCCAGGCGACCGTCCAGCGGGCCCGGGCGGTCATGTCCGCCCTGGAGCTGGGCAACGTGGAGGTGATCGCGGGCGGCCTGCACGACCTGGATTCCGCGGCGCTGGGCGGCCCGTTCGACCTGGCCTTTACCCGGCTCTTCCTGATGCACCAGCCCGACCCGGTACGGACCCTCCGCCACATTGCAGATCTCCTTCGCCCGGGCGGCTGGCTTGTCGCGCACGAGCAGCTGCCCAGTCCGCCGCCGCGATCACACCCGAACCTGGAGGCCCTCACCGGCACTTGGGATCTGATCTATGAGGTGCTGCACCGGAATGGAGTACCGGCCAGAGTCGTCGAGGACCTGCCGCGGTCGGCGCGCCAGGCGGGCTTGGAGGTCACTGCGATGAGCGGTTTCTTCGGGGTCATAGACCCGGAGGTGATGTTCGAGCTAGACGCAGCCAGCATCGCGGCGCTGCGAGAACGCGGCATCCAGTTGGGCATCGCAGCCGAGAGGATCGATGGCCTAGTGCGAGACCTCCAGGCCGCCGCGAAGGACGGCGGGTATGAGTGGGTCACATCACCGTTCTTCCTCGACCTGGCACTGCGTAAGCCCGCAGCGAGGCAACCGCGATAGCCCGCAAGCCGGACGGATATCGAATCCGGACCATCAGCTTGGGAAGCTGAACGGTGTGAGCTTCTTACCGGCCTGGCCTGCGCTGGAAGGTCTCCGCGACTGACCGTGAAAGACCGCCCATCACCGGGGCTAATGGCACGCTAATGGCACGCCAACCATGGGGTGCGGGGTTCCCCGCGCTGGTGCAGGGAAGATCCTGCTGCGTCCGCGTAGGACAGTAGGGGGTGAAAAGCGGGGCGACCGGAGCCATACACGGGGGCACGGGGGCGCGAGCCCCCGCCTGGACCGCTCTCTAGGTGCTCGTCGTCCTGGTGCCGGTCGCCGCCGGGTTATGAGCCGACCGACGTGCGTCTCCGCTGTCTCGGGCAGTCTCTGGTCACCGCGTTGACCTCGGCCGACCTGCGGTGTGAAGTCGTCCCTGGCCTTCGGCATCTCTCCCGTCTCAGCCTGTCCCGCTGCGTCCGGTTTACGAACCGGCTTACAGAACCGGTTCTTGACCTGTGGCTTCCTGCGCTTCGACAGGCGAGACCACGTGCGCTCCGGCCTGCCTGTTCACCCCCGGTCACCGCCGGCCGCCCGCATGCCGTTGCCCGGAACGGCCGGATCCGTAAGGCTGCCTCCAGTGGCGACAGGCCACGAAGGAGGCAATATCGTGCCAGCAGCCGGAGACACGCAACGTCCGCGCCGAGTTCTCGGCAAGGGCCGGATGGAGGCATTCAGCGACGGCGTGTTCGCCATCGCCATCACGCTGCTCGTGCTGGACGTCGCGGTTCACCCGCCGGGCACACCGCTGGAGCAGGTGCTTCATGCCTGGCCCGCCTACGTGGCGTACGTCGTCAGCTTCCTGACTATCGGCGCTGCCTGGCTCGCCCACACCACATTGACCGATCGGCTCGCGCACTCAGATTCGATCTTCCTGCGGCTCAACTTGCTCCTCTTGCTGGTGGTGGCGTTCCTGCCGTTCCCGACCCGGCTCGTCGCCGGCGCCTTGCAGCACACCGACGCCGAACGCGTGGCCGTAACGTTCTACGGCCTGACCCTCCTGGCCATCCGCGTCCTGGGGTCCGGGCTGGCGGAGTATGCGCGGCGTGAGCACCTGTACTCGCCGCCCGGAGAGGGCGAGGAACCGCCGGGCGAACAGCGAAGACTTCTGCCCGTGGTCACCGGGTACGTGATCGCGATCATCATCGGGTTGCTCCTGCCGGGAGTGGCGGTGGCATTGTATTTCGGCATCGCGATATACCTGGTTGTGCCGTTCCGGGAGGTCGCACGGCTGCTATTCCGGCGTTCATAGGGCCTGCCCGCTCTCAGAGAGACCCCTGACCTGCGGCTACGGTGTCGCGCTCGCAAAGACTCCAACCCCCAACCTTCTGATCCGTGGGAGTGGGCGGGTTGTCGAGAATCGTCCACGGACCAGGCGGTCGAAGACGTAGCTGCAGAACTGATCACCGGACCGGCGTCCGGATGCGTGCGATGCCAAACGGCTTCGAAGCCCGGTGAGCTTGGTAGATGCTGGCCCGTTGGTGTCTGCGCTGGGGCCTACCGCCCTCCCTCCCATCCCCACGTAGATGAGCTCATCACCACCCCACACGGTGTATACGCCGATCCGGCCGTTGGGGACCTCCGGGTTGGG
>NZ_JBARCR010000083.1:0-2047 GCF_049794275.1 Trebonia sp. | reverse complement strand
CACCGCGGCCCGCGCCGCCACCGCGGAGGCGGAAGCGGCCGAGACCGCGAAGAGCGCCGAGACCGCGAAGAGCGCCGAGACCGCGAAGAGCGCGGCGAAGACGGACGGCGCGAAGCAGGCCACCCCGGCCGACTAGCGCCGGCAGGGCGCCAAGGGCGCTGCGACGAAGAGCAAAAGAGCAAAAGGGCCTAAGGAACGCCGTCGCCGCTACGAGCGGCGGCGGCGTTCGCGCCACCAGGTGCCGAGCACCACGCGGGTGAACCTGGCGCCGTAGAAGAGGTTGTTCACGCCGGGGATGTGCAGGCTGTACAGCGGGTTCTGGCCCTTCTTGCTCTCGCCGACCGTCCGCTTGTGGATGGTGGCGGGCACTTCCAGCACCCGGTACCCGTGCGTGATGACGCCGATCAGCAGCTCGGACGCCTGGTATTGCGGCTGTTCGAGCTGGACGGCGCCGGTCACCTCGGCACGCATCGCGCGCAGGCCGAACGTGGTGTCGCTGATCCGCTGCCCGGTGAGCAGGCTGACGAGCGAGGCGAAGAACCGCACCCCGGCCCGGCGTACCGGGTCCTTGGTCTCCTCGCTGCCCGTCCGGCGCGACCCGGTGACGAAGTCGGCCTTGCCTTCAATGACCGGGGCCAGCAGGGACTCGATCTCCAGCGGGTTGTACTGACCGTCGGCGTCGGTGGTGATGATGTACTCGGCGCCGCCTTCCCTGGCGATCCGGTAGCCGAGGCGCAGCGCGGCGCCCTGGCCGCGGTTGACCGGGACGTCGCAGACCACGGCGCCGGCCGCGTCGGCCTCCTTGGCGGTGGCGTCGACGCAGCCGTCGGCGACCACGATGACCTCGGCGGCCAGCCCGCACACCGTCTTCGGCAGCTTCTCCACGACCGGGCCGACGGCGCCTTCCTCGTTGTAGGCGGCGATCACCATCGCGATCGGCGGCAGCTTGGTGGCGCGTTCCCCGTAAGTGCCGGCCAGCGTCTGCAGTGCGTCGGCGTCGGTCGCCGCGTCCGCCGGGTTGGAGTAGAACACGCCTATGCCTCTTTCCCGCGGTCCAGGCCGCACACTGGTCTGGCGGCCGCCGGGCCGGCATCGAGGTCGTATCGGTCCCTCGCCATGCATGCTCCGTTCGCTCCTGCGGACCACCGGTCCACGCGCCTTGTGTGTGGTTGCCCGTCCCGAGGCCGACGGCGCGCGACCGGGCTAAGCCCGCGCGCCCACCACTGTATCGGCCTCTTGTTACACATGGTGGCAATCTGCGAGGGACCGACACGCCGGCTGGCGGCGATAGTTGTCTCTGCGCTGCGGGGATGGTTGTCTCGGCAGACATGGTCGTCGATGATTCCGCGCTGGCGGAGTCGTACCGTGTGCTGCGGTCCCGGCTCGACCTCAGCGAGCTGCCGCCGCTGACCCGCGCGGTCACCGAGGCGGTCTTGTGCGCTACCGGCGACTTTGATTTCGTTACCGATCTGATGTGCGACGAGGCCGTCCTGGCGGCGGGGGTGCGGGCCATCGCGGCCGGGGTGCCGGTGCTGGCCGACGCGCCCATGGTGGCCGCGGGAATCACGGACTGCCCGGTCATTTGCAAGGCCGCCGAGTCACTGGCCGTCAGGCTGGCCAGGACCACGGGCATCACGGTGCCGGCGGCCGGAGTCCGGCTCGGTTTCGGCGTGGCGGGACCCGGCTCGGTCTGGGTGGTCGGCGACGCGCCGGACGCGCTCAGGGAGATCCTCCGCCGCGTGACGGAACCGGCGCTCGTGATCGGGGTGCCCGCAGGTTTGTCCGGCGCGGCGGAAGCGAAGGACGAGCTGCGGGCCAGCGGTGTCCCCGCATTGACCACGCTGTCCGAGAAGGGCGGCCCGGTGGTGGCGGTCGCGGCTTTCCACGCACTGCTGCGGGCGGCCCGCGGCGAGCCTGCCCCGTAGGTCGATAGCCGCCCTGGCCGTCGGGTACGTTCGGTGCGTGACAGGACGACAGGCCGCGGATGAGGCGTACCTGCTCGGCCTGCGGCTGCGCGGCAGGCGCGTGGTCGTGATCGGCGCGGGCG
>NZ_JBARCR010000082.1:0-2457 GCF_049794275.1 Trebonia sp. | reverse complement strand
CGGCGGGGGCGAGCCCGGCCACCGCGAGCGCCCGCGCGATCGCGTCGCGCAGGTCACGAGTGAGCACCGGCTGCTAGGCGGGCGGCGCGCCCGCCAGCTCGCGGACGACGCGGATCATCTCGCCGGGATCGAACGGCTTGGTGAGGTAAGCGTCCGCGCCGACGTTCGTGCCGCGCGTCATGTCGTCTTCCTGGGCGCGGGCGGTGATCAGGACGACCTTGATGTGCGCGGTCCACGGTGCCTTCCGCAGCTGGACCGCGGTCTCCCAGCCGTCGAGCCTGGGCATCATCACGTCGAGCGTGATGACGTCCGGGTCGATCGCCTGCACCTTGTCGAGGCAGTCCTGGCCGTCGATCGCGGTCGCCACGTCGAACCCCTCAAGGGTAAGATTCACGGCGATAAGCTGCCGGATCACCTCGTCGTCGTCCACGACGAGCACCCGTCCCAAACCTTGCGTCACGCGGGCGAGGCTACCGCTTCTGGTGACGTGATGGGTACGGCATGGCGGGATGTCACACCGATCGTGGGAGGCTGGTAACCTTTCGACGTCACCGGGCCCCCATAGCTCAGGGGATAGAGCACCGGCCTCCGGAGCCGGGTGCGTAGGTTCGAATCCTACTGGGGGCGCTTTTTATGCGCCGGCCCGTGACCCGGCTCCGTGGCCGCTGCCGGTCAGAAGGTGTTCGCGTTCAGCTTCAGCTGCAGGCCCTTCGTGGTCTCCGCGCCCCACACGCCGCTCTGGGTAACGCCGACGCGCCGCTGCAGCGCCTTGATCGTGTCCGGCCCGACGTCGCCGTCGGTGTCCACCCCGAGGTGGCGCTGCAGCGCCATCTTGGTGTCCGGCCCGAAGACCCCGTCCTGGTCTACGCCCAGCTTCCACTGCAGTGCCTTGGTCGTCTCCGGCCCGAAGTCGCCGTCCACGTCCAGCGGGCAGAACGGGTTAGGGCCGCCTTGCGGCGGCACGGCGCCGCCCGGCATCAGCCGCAGGAAGGTGATCGGTTCCGCCACGATCTCCTCGGAGAGCGGGACCTGGACCGGGTCGCCCTGCCGGCCGTGAGACACGCACATCGCCCCGTTCCCGCCCGCCGCGCTCTGCGTCAGGACGACGACGTGCTGGCTCGGGTTCAGGCCGAAGACCGCGAAGTCACCGGGCTGGGTCTCCGTGCGCGGAATGTGCTGCGAGTGCGCCAGCATCGTGTCCGTGTTCCCTGATCCGTCGAACCCGGCGCCGCTCGGGTCGGCTGCGCCGCTCCACCTCGCCATCATCTCGGCGAAGCCCGAGCAGTCGGTCGTGATGGGCAGGGTGCGCGGCGGAGTGACCGGCCACGGCCGGATCTCCGCGTAGGTGAACTGGTTGTGATGCGCGACTGCCCACTGGCAGTTGCTCACCATGTTCTGCCGGACTTGGGCGATGGTCGCATGCGGCTGCGCTTCTGTTGTCATGATGCTGTTCCCCCGTCGGGCACGTATGGCCCGTATGGGGGTAATTTACAAGTGATCTTAAGAAGTTGTTAACTATCTACGCGGCCACAGTTGACTATCCGCGCCGGCCTCCGGAGCCGGGTGCGCCAGCCGCTGGATGCGCGGCCTGGCTACCCGGCTCCGGGGACGACTGAGCAAAATGCATAGGTCAGTGGTGGTTTAAGTCTCTGATATGAGCAGTTGGCCTAGGTTTCAATGCGCTTATTGATCACCTGCCGGGACTGGGCTTGAATACGGGTCAGGTCCGAGCGTGGCACGGGAGGCAGGCATGACGATCGACCAGGCGCTTACCGATCAGGAACGCGCGGCGGAACTGGACGAGGCGCAGCTGCGGCAGCTGATCGGGCTGGTCGAGCA
This sequence comes from Trebonia sp., assembly GCF_049794275.1. NCBI lineage: Bacteria > Bacillati > Actinomycetota > Actinomycetes > Streptosporangiales > Treboniaceae > Trebonia > Trebonia sp. Next base: position 618 of record NZ_JBARCR010000082.1, on the reverse strand, counting down.
CGACGTCTCTCGCGACCCGTTCCCGATCAGCGGCTGGGACGCGCTGGTATGGACGGTGGGCAACGCGACACAGGCGGCGCTGTTCTTCCAGGCGGTGTACGGGATGGAGCTGGTCGCCTACGCCGGGCCTGAGACCGGGCTGCGGGACCACGTCTCCTACGTGCTGCGCAGTGGCGCGGTGCGGTTCGTGCTCAACGGCGCGGTGCGGCCAGACAGCCCGCTGGTCGCCGTGCACGGCCGGCACGGGGACGGGATCTCCGACATCGCACTGCAGGTGCCCGATGTCGATAAGTGCGTCGCGCACGCGCGCGCCACCGGTGCGACAGTGCTCGAAGAGCCGTACGACCTGTCCGACGAGCATGGCACCGTGCGGGTCGCCGCGATCGCGGCCTACGGCGACCTGCGGCACACCCTCGTCGACCGGTCCGGCTACGACGGGCCCTACCTGCCGGGATACATGGCCAGGAGCGCCACGATCACCAGGGCCGCCGGCGCCCCCAAGCGGGTCTTCCAGGCGATCGACCACGTGGTCGGCAACGTCGAGCTCGGCCGGATGGACGAGTGGGTCGCGTTCTACAACCGGGTCATGGGCTTCACGAACATGGCCGAGTTCGTCGG
>NZ_JBARCR010000081.1:0-2410 GCF_049794275.1 Trebonia sp. | reverse complement strand
GGTTTGCATCTTGTGCCAGCGGGCGTACTGCTCGATCGCGGCCTGGTCGCGGGATTCCAGCAGGTCGATGAGGTGGGCGTGCTCGGTGATGGCGGGTTTGAAGCGTTCGGGCAGGTACGCGAACATCGTGGAGCGGATCCTGTCCAGCCGCAGGTACGTCTGCTCGAGCAGTTCGAGAAGGTAGGCGTTGCCGCACCGGGCGACGATCGTGGCGTGCAACCGGCGGTTCAGCCGGCTGAACTTGACCGGGTCCCCGTGCGTGGCGGCCACCACCTCCATCTCGGCGGCGATCTTCCGCAGCCTGCTCAGGTCCGACAGCCGCAGGTGGGCGGCGGCGTCGGCGGTGGCGGCGCCCTCCAGGATCGCCACGGCGATCATCTCCTGCTCCCAGGTGGTCGCGTCGACCGGCGCCACGATCGCGCCCACGTTCGGCTGGAAGCGCACCCAGCCTTCGGCTTCGAGCCGGCGCAGCGCCTCCCGCACCGGGATGGCGCTGACGCCGAGTTCACGCGCGAGGCCGTCGATGTTCAGCCGGGCCCTGGGAGCGAACGCGCCGGAGTGGATCCGGTCCCGCAGGACCGTGTATGTCCGCTCCTGTTTGTTCACATCATCAGAGCGTAGACCGAGAAAGTTGGGTTATCCCACTACTACGGCGCGGCTTTTTCCGCGACGCACCGGTTGACGCATTCGCCGAGCCCTTCGACCCAGGTACGGAGCACCTGGCCGGGCTTGAGGTAGACCGGGGGCTTGCGGGCGTCGCCGACGCCGCCGGTGGTGCCGGTCAGCAGCAGGTCGCCGGGGCGCAGGGTGATGGCCTGGCTGACGTAGGACACGATGTCGGCCGGCCCGAACAGCAGGTCCGACGTCCTAGCCAATTGCATGACCTCGCCGTCTACCGAGCACCCGATCTCCAGGTCGGCGGCGTTGCCTACCTCGTCCGGCGTGACCAGGTACGGGCCGGCCGGCGTCGAGTGCTGGAACATCTTGCCCGCCAGCCACTGCAGGGTCCGGCGCTGGAAGTCCCGCATGGACACGTCGTTGCAGATCGTGTAGCCGGCGATCGCGCCCGCCGCCTCGGCGGCATCGGCGCGGTACACCGGGCTGCCGATGATCAGCCCGAGTTCGGCCTCCCAGTCGACCCGGTTGCTGACCGAGGGGAGCGCCAGGTCGTCATACGGCCCCATCAGCGTCTCGGCGAACTTGGCGAACAGGGTCGGGTACTCCGGCAGTTCACGGCCGGTTTCCTGGATGTGCGTGCGGTAGTTCAGGCCGACGCAGATCACCTTGGACGGGCTGGGCACGACCGGGGCGAAGTCGGCCTCGGCCACGAGGACCGGAGGGGCGCCGACCCGGGCGGAGACTCCGCCGGGCCCGCCCTCGGCGGCGAGCAGCGCGCCGACGTCCGGCGCGTCGAGCGGGGTCAGGGTGTCGCCGTCGAATCGGGCGGCCGTCGTTCCGTCAGCAGTGCGGATAGTGGCGAATCGCATGGGGTTTACTTTAGCGATCCGGCCCTGTCGCGGAATGACCGGGCCATATACGATCTTGCCGATGGCAGAGCACCCGCTGGCAGGCCAGCGTCCGTCCAAGATCGTCGCCGTGCACACGAGCTACCGCAGCCGGGCGATGGAGCGCGGGGACCTGCCGCCGTGGCCGTCGTACTTCCTCAAGCCGCCGAACACCCTCGCCGCCGACGGCGACCCGGTGCTGCGGCCGCCGTGGTGCGAGCTGCTCGCGTTCGAGGGCGAGGTCGCCCTGATCATCGGCGAACGGGCGACCCGCGTCGCCCCGGCCGCGGCATGGGACCACGTCGGGTGGATCACGGCGGCGAACGACTTCGGCGTGTACGACCTGCGGTACGCCGACCGGGGCTCCAACGTCAGGTCCAAGGGCATCGACGGGTTCACGCCGCTGGGCCCGGCACTGCTGGACGCCCGCGACGTCGACCCGGAGAACATCCGGCTGCGCACCTGGCTCAACGGTGACCTGGTGCAGGACGCCATCACCGGCGACGACCTGCTTTTTTCTTTCGCCGACATCGTGGCGGATATTTCCCGGTTGACTACGCTCGAGCCCGGCGACGTCATCCTCACCGGCACCCCGACGGGCTCCACCGTGGTGCGGCCCGGCGACCTCGTCGAGGTCGAGGTCAGCTACGGCTCCCAGACGACCGGCCGGCTGCGCAGTCCCGTCGAAGAAGCCGGATATACCCTCAGCCCGCCCGGCGCGATGCCTGACGCGGACGACGCGCAGCGGGAGCTGGCGTACGGCGCCCGGGGCGCGCCCGGCCCCACCGACTCCCCCGCCGAGCTGCTGGCAGCCGTGGGCGATGTAAGCACCGCTACGCTCGCCTCTCAGTTGCGCAAGCGCGGCTACCACTCCGTCACCCTGGACGGGCTGCATACCACCCGGC
>NZ_JBARCR010000080.1:0-3518 GCF_049794275.1 Trebonia sp. | reverse complement strand
GTGCCGCCGTGCTCGCGGCGGCCGCCTTCGCGGCGGCGACGCTGGCGTCCCGTGCCCGCGCGGCGATGCTAGATCCGCTGGAGTTATTGTCTGCCTTCGCGTAGAACACGATTACCCTCCCCATCTCTCTAGATGAGGTCACAGTTCCCTAACAGGAGGCGTTCAACCATCGGTGCGCGGAGCCGGTACGGTGATAGGTGCGGGATTAGTGCCGCGAACGCCGGCCGGAAAAGGGGCCGGCCAGGACACGAACCGGAGTCGATACGTATGACCGAAACGCTGACCGCGACGCTGACGACGACGCAGGGGACGGTCACAGTCCGGCTCTTCCCCGACTACGCGCCGAAGACCGTCCGGAACTTCGTTGAGCTAGCTGAGGGCGGCAAGGAGTGGACGGATCCCCAGACCCGGGTCCGGACCAAGGACAAGCTCTACGACGGCACGATTTTCCACCGGGTGATCGCCGGGTTCATGATCCAGGGCGGCGACCCGCTCGGTACAGGCACCGGCGGCCCTGGGTACAAGTTCGCCGACGAGATCCACCCCGACCTGCGGTTCGACAAGCCGTACCTGCTGGCCATGGCGAACGCGGGCCCGGGCACCAACGGTTCCCAGTTCTTCCTCACGGTCGGGGCCACGCCATGGCTCAACGGCAAGCACACCATCTTCGGCGAGGTCATCGACGGCGCCGACGTGGTGGACAAGATCAGCCGGGTGCAGACCGTGCCTGGCGACCGCCCGGCGACCGACGTGGTGCTCCAGTCGGTCACCATCCAGCGCGGCTAGCCGACGGCAACCCCCATGACCGCGCCGGACCAAGCCAGCCCCACCGGGCAGGACACCCCGCCTACCTGTTACCGGCACCCAGGCCGGGAGACGTGGGTCTCCTGCGTCCGGTGCGGCCGTCACGCCTGCCCCGACTGCCTGCGCGATGCGGCAGTCGGGCAGCAGTGCGTCGACTGCGTGCGCGGCGCGGGTCAGGGCGGGCAGCGGGCCCGGGCGGCCAGGACCGTGTTCGGCGGCCGGCCATCGAGGTCCGCGACCGTGACGTGGACCCTCATAGCCGTCAACATCCTGCTCTACCTGGTCGAACTGGCGCACCCGAGCCTCGCCTCCGACTGGTGGATGCTCGGGTACGCGCAGTACTACACAGGCGGCCCGTTCCACGGCGTCGCGGCCGGCGAGTCGTACCGGCTCATCACGTCCGCGTTCCTGCCGGGGACCGGCAGCCTCGGCATCCTGGACATCGCGTTCAACATGTGGGCGCTATACGTGGTGGGACCAAGCCTGGAGCAGCTGCTCGGCAAGGTCCGCTTCCTCGCCGTGTACCTGCTCAGCGCGGTCGGCGGCAGCGTGCTCTTCTACTACCTGGCGCCGCAGAACGTGCCGGCCCTCGGCGCCTCGGGCGCCATCTTCGGCCTGTTCGGCGCCTGGTTCGTGGCCTCAAGGAAGCTGGGCTTCGACAGCCGCGGGATCGTGCTGCTGATCGCGCTCAACCTCGGGCTGAGCCTCGTCTACCGCAGCACGATCGCGTGGCAGGACCACGTGGGCGGGCTAATCGTGGGTGCTGTGGTGATGGCCGCCTACGCGTACGCGCCGCGCAAGAACCGCATCGCGATCCAGGTCGCGGCCACCGTGGCGGTCGCGGTGCTGCTCGCGATCGCGGTAGTGATCAGGACCGGTCAGCTCACCGCCTAGCGTCACCGCCTAGCGCGGCTACCGCCACTTGGTGGCGAGCACCACGCCGGCCACGATCAGCACGAACCCGCAGACCAGGTTCCACCCGCCGAGCGCGGAAAGCCCGGGCATGTTCGTCCCCGTGACGTAGTAGAGCGCGATCCAGGTCAGCCCGATCAGGAAGCAGGCCAGCATGGTAGGCGCGAGCCATGGCGGGCTGACCGCCTTCCGCGCCGACCGCGTCGGCGGCGGCGTGTAGACCTGCTTCTTCCGGACGCGGGACTTCGGCACCGCGCACCTCCTGCTCGGGAACTTCGGTTTCGGGGTAAGCGTAGTGCACGCTCTTCGCGTGCGCGGCTGCGGTCAGCCGCCGCCTCCGCCGCCTCCACCGCCGCCGCCGCCGCCAGGGCTGGTGGTGGACGCGGACGCGGTGGGCGTCGCGGTGGTCGACTGGGACGAGGATGGCGTCGGGCTGGACGTCGCCTGCGGCTGCACGAAGATCTGGATCGTGGTGCCGGTGGGCTTTGTCACGTTAGCCGACGGGTTCTGGCTCCACACGGTTCCCGCGGTCACCGGCTGGTTGGCCGGGGCCGCGGTGATCACCGCCTCCACCTTGAAGCCCTGCGCCGTCAGGATCTGCTCGGCCTGCGGGGCGGTGTCCCCGATGACGGATTGCACGGCCGCGCCGCCGCCAGAGATGTACAGCGTGATCTGCTGGTTCGGATCGACCTGGGTGCCCTGCTGCGGGGACATGTGGTCCACCTCGCCCTGCGGCAGGGTGGACTGCGCGTCAGGCTGGGTCGTGACGTTATTGAGGCCCACGCTGGCCAGCTTCTGCTGTGCCGCCGCGGACTGCATGCCGGTCACGTTGGGCACCTGGACCTTCTGGGCGCCCGAGGAGACGTAGACCGTGACCGTGCCGCCCTTGGCGATGCTGTTGCCGTTGGGCGGGTTCGTGTCGATCACGTAGCCCTTCTGCACGGACGAGCTGTTCTTCATCACGACCTGCGGGACGAGGCCCGCGGTCTTGATCTGCGCGACCGCCTGGGCCTGCGGCAGGTTGTCCACCTGCGGGACGTAGGCCGACGAGCCGTTGCTGGTCAGCAGCAGGGCGGCAGCGATCACCGCGCCGATCACCACCAGCAGCGGGATGAGCCAGGGCAGCCAGCGCCGTGCCCAGCTGCGCCGCGGCTCCTCACCGCCACCGCCGCCGTCGTAGTCCCCGTACCCGTTCTGGTAGCCGGGCTGGTACGGCGACACGGCCGTCGGCGCGGCGCCCATCCCCATCGCGGTCTGCGGGCCCATCCGCTGGGTGCGGTCCTGGTAGCCGTAGTAATCCGCGCGGGTTGGCGGGGCCATCGCCACCTGCACGCCGGAGGCGGCACGCTGAATGTCCGCCTGCATCTCCGCGGCGCTTTGGTACCGGTCGTTCGGGCTCTTGGCCATGGCCCGCAGCACGATCGCGTCCGCCCACGGCGGCATGTCCGGGTCGAGCCGGGACGGTGGGACCGGGTTCTCCCGCACGTGCTGGTAAGCGATCGCCACCGGCGAGTCGCCGGTGAACGGCGGCCGGCCGGTGAGCAGCTCGTACATCAGGCAGCCGGTGGAGTACAGGTCGCTGCGCGCGTCCACCCGCTCGCCCCTGGCCTGCTCCGGCGACAGGTACTGCGCGGTGCCGATGACCTGGGCGGTCTGCGTCATGGTGGACTGGGCGTCGCTCATCGCGCGGGCGATGCCGAAGTCCATCACCTTGATGTCGCCGTTCTTGGTGACCATGACGTTCCCGGGCTTGATGTCCCGGTGCACGATGCCCGCCTGATGGCTGTACTCCAGTGCGCGCA
>NZ_JBARCR010000079.1:0-2322 GCF_049794275.1 Trebonia sp. | reverse complement strand
AAGGCCAGTCGAGTGGACCGCCGCGTCTGCCGCCGCCTGAGTTACGAGCCGACGCTGGGAAGCAGAGAGCTTGGCGAGCCGACCTGAGTTGGCGAACAGGGCGACTGTCCTGGGCCACAGGTTGACGTTGGCCGTGATGTAAGGCGCAACGTGTTCCTTATTGAGCTGGTGGTAGTACACCAGGTTCAGGTCAAAGCCCTGCAGTGCACCGCTGGCGAGGGCCTGGTCTCTGGCTGTTGCGAATCCCGGGCCTGGCTTTGCCCCTAGAGCGTGAATGGCGGCTTCCTCGGTTTTCGACTGATAGGTCCCGAACGTGATGCCCCGCCAGTCGGCCAGACTCAAGATGGGCTGCCGCACCCCTACCGGCCTGCGCATTTCGTCGCCGACGACCGCCAGTCCGGTCACGTCCAGCTTGGCCAGGCCTGCCATCATCTTGGCCGGCAGCGAACTGCGGATCACCGCATTCTCCAGCGGGTAACTGTCGATGAGCATCGGGGTGCTGAGGGCCTGGAAACTCGGGACGCCGAGCGTGTCGAAGACGCTGGTCCCGGCGAAGCCGAGGTCGAAGCTCCCGGCGGCGACGTCCTTGACGACCTGCTGCTCGGCGTTCATAGCCAGGCCGCCGACCGAATAGACGACCTTGACCGACATTTGCCCGCGGGACAGATCGCTCACGCGCTGCACGAAATACTGAATTTCTGGCGTGCCGTGCAAGTTCGTACCCGCATTGAGATCGGCCATTCGCAGGACCACCGACTGGTCCGCTAGGCCCGCCTTATTGCCGAGTCCAGCCCCACTCGAGCAGGCACTAGCCAGAATTACTGTAGCCGGAATTAGCCCGATGGCCGCGATCGCGGCCCGGCTTTTCATCCACTGCACGCTCCCCACCCCACTTCTCCTCGTATGTGCATGTGAAGCTGAGGAGAACATTAGGAGCCCGGATCACCTGGCCACATCGCGGCGAGCCACATGACGTCACTGTGGCCAGCACCAATACGGGCATCACCGTTGTGGATACCCGGGCGGGCGGGTGTCATAATCACGGCGTGCCGCGTGTCTCTGCGTCGTGGGTCAGGCCGGCGCGGCTGGCCGCCGCGCCCCTCGGGCCGGCCGTCGCTGTGGGGGCGCTTCTCATTGCGGCCGGGCCCGGAATGTTCACCACCTACGCGGGCCGATCCGGGCTCGCGGCCGGGTTGATGGTCGCCGCCGGGCTGGCCCTCGTGCTGGCCGGCCTGCTGGCTTCGCAAACTTCGCGGACGGGACGCGCCGGTGATCTGGCGATGCTGGTCGGCCTCGTCTGGTTCGCGCCGGTCTGGGTCGGCTGGGAGCTCGGGCCGCCGCTGGTGCGTAGCCTCGGCATGCTCGCCGCGGGGTTCGCCTTCCCCCTGCTCTTCTACCTGGTCCTCACGTTCCCGGGCGGCCGGCCGCCGTCCTCCGGTACCCGGGCGCTGACCTGGGCGGTATACCTGGAGGCGGCCCTGGTCGCGCTCGGCCTCGCGCTTTTCCGTGACCCCTACATCGATCCCGCCTGCTGGGCCAACTGCACCGACAATGTGTTTCTCGTCCGGTCGCTCCCGGCCCTGGCGCGGGCCGTGACCGCGACGGACCGGTGGTTCACCGTAGCGGCGGCCACGACGCTGCTCGCGGTGTGCACCTGGCGGCTGCTGGCCAGGAGGGGGCGGGCCCGCGTCGCGCTCATGCCCATTGTGCTGCCCGCGATGGTATTCGCCGCGGCGACCGGGGCGCACGCGATCGCGCTGTCCCGGATGCCGCTCGAAGACCCGGGTAACCCGGCCTTCCAGCTGATATTCGACGTGCAGAATGCCGCGGTGATCCTGCTCGCCGCCGGGCTAGCCATGGGTGCCGTCATGACGGTGGTCCATCGCCGCGGCGTCGCCCGGATCGTGGCGAGCCTCGGCGAGGCGCCCGCTCCGGGTTCTCTCGAATCGGCGCTCGCGCGGGCGCTTGGTGATCCTGAGCTGCGCGTCGCCTACTGGCTCCCTGACGTCCAGAGCTATGTCGATGCGCAGGGCCGGCCGGTCGCCGAGCCTGCCGCCGCACCGGGACGCCTGGTCACGGCGCTCATGCAGCAGGACAGGCGAGTAGCGGTGGTCAGCCACGCAGCGACACTCCCCGAGCTCGAGCGGGAATTCGGCGCCGCGATCCGACTCGGCCTGGAAAATGAGCGTCTCCAGGCGGAGATACTCTTTCAGCTCAGCGAAGTCCGGGCATCGCGGGCGCGGATAGTCCAGGCCGGCGACGCGGAACGGCGCCGGCTCGAACGGAACCTTCACGATGGCGCCCAGCAGCGGATCCTGGCTC
>NZ_JBARCR010000078.1:0-1999 GCF_049794275.1 Trebonia sp. | reverse complement strand
GGTCGTGGCCGCGGACGACTGGCGGCCCGAGCGGCGCCAATCCCGCCGCGGTCGCCGACCAGGCCGCGGAGAGCCACCACGCCGCCTACGTCGCGGTCGGCGTGTGGCACGAGTTCCTCGTGACGGGCGACCAGGGCTTCACCACGGCGATGTGGCCGGCGGTGCGCGACGCGATCGGCTGGGTGCTCGGGCTGCAGGTGCCGCGCGGCGAGGTCGCCTGGGAGCGCGACGCGGCCGGGGAGCCCGGTGAGTTCGCGCTGCTGTCCGGCTGTTCCAGCATCCTGCAGGGGCTGCGCTGCGCGATCGCGCTCGCCGACCTGGCGGGTGAGCCGCAGCCCGACTGGGAGTTCGCCGCGGTCCAGCTCGGTCACGTGCTCGCCAGCCACCCTGAGGCGTTCGCGGACAAGAGCCGCTTCGCGATGGACTGGTACTACCCGGTGCTCGGCGGCGCGCTGCGCGGCGGCGCCGGCGCCGCGCGGCTGACGGCGGGCTGGGACACGTTCGTCGTGCCCGGCCTTGGCGTCCGGTGCGTCAGCGACCAGTCGTGGGTGACGGTCGCGGAGACCAGCGAGCTCGTGCTCGCGCTGGACGCCTGCGGCCTGCGCGCGCAAGCCGCAGAGCTGTTCGCCGTGACCGGCAGGCTGCAGCACGACGACGGTTCCTACTGGACCGGCTGGCAGTTCGCCAACGAGGCGCACTTCCCCGCCGAGCGGAGCAGCTGGACCGCCGCCGCCGTGGTGCTCGCCGCCGACGCGCTGACGGGGTTCAGCGGCGGCGCGGGGGTCTTCCGCGACATACCCGCCCCGCTCGACCTCGGGCCGCCGGCCGATCCAGAGGCCTGCGGCTGCGCCCCGGTGACCGTCACGCCCTGACGGAGGTTCGTTCCAGGACGCGCAGCGAGCCGACGCGGCGGACCTCGGTGAACGCGCCGGAGTCCAGGGCCCGCCGGTAAATCCGGAACGGCGCCTGGCCGCCCTCGGCGGGATCGGGAAAGACGTCGTGGATGGCCAGCGCGCCGCCCGGCGCCACCCAGGGCGCCCATCCCTCGTAGTCGGCCTGCGCGGTGGCGTCGGTGTGCCCGCCGTCGATGAACAGCATGCCGAGCGGCGTCCGCCACAGCCGCGCCACGTCCGCGGACCTGCCGACGATCGCGACCACGTCGTCCTCGACGCCGGCCGCGGCCAGCGTGGCCCGCAGCCGGGGCAGCGTGTCGAGCCGGCCGGTCACCGGGTCGACCAGGCTGGCGTCGTGGTACTCCCAGCCGGGCTGGTGCTCCTCGGAACCCCGGTGGTGGTCCACGGTCACCACCTGCCGCCGCAGCCCGCGCGCCCGCGCGGCGCGCACCCCGGCGGCCAGGTAGATCGCCGACTTACCGCAGTAGCTGCCCAGCTCGAGCACCGGCCCGGCCGCCGCGTAGGCCTCCGCCGTCTCGGACAGCGCCAGCCCCTCAGCGGCCGGCATGAACCCCGTGGCGGCCGCCGCCGCCTTCAGCAGTTCCGCGTCCACCCGCGCTACATCCGGTTCAGCATCGCCAGCGCCAGCCGGGCCGACGGACGGCTGACCAGGTCAGAGAACGACATCTCGCTGCGGCACATCTTCACGAAAACGCGCCAGCCTTTCGGCGTGGCCAGGCCGGCGTGGAAGCTCCCCGCGTGCCTGGTGAACGCGGACAGCATCACCCGGCCTGCGCGCATCTCCGGCACCAGCGTCGCGCTGACCGCCGCCGGGTACTCCGCCAGCGAGGCTTCCTCCGCCGCGGGTGAGCCTGCCACCGCCGCCTTGGCGGCGGTCTCGCCGGCCAGCGCGCCGGACCGCAGCGCGAAGCTGATGCCCTCCCGGGTCCACGGTTCCAGCAGCCCAGCCGCGTCCCCGGCGACCAGCACCCGCCCGGTGCGCAGCGGGGAGTCATCGGCGCGGCAGCGGGTCAGGTGCCCGGAATCCCGCTCGGCCGGATAGCCAGCCAGGCCCAGGCGGCGGGTGAAGTCGCGGAGGTACTGGC
>NZ_JBARCR010000077.1:0-4332 GCF_049794275.1 Trebonia sp. | reverse complement strand
CGCCGGCACCGCTGCCGCCGCTCCCGGCGCAAGTGCCGATCACCTCGTCGAGGTCGAGGCACTCATCGGCGCGGAAGATGGCAGCGGACCGCACGGGGAAGGGTCGGGGACGATCGCTGTCGGCGCGGTCGCCGCCGCCGCCGGGGTGGTCGAGGAACCGGCCAGCTTGCCACCGCCGCGCCCTACGCAGCTCCCTGCCGACATCGGGGACTTCACGGGCCGCGAGGCGCAGGTCAGGCACCTGTCCGAGATGCTGGTCCAGGACGAGGCGGCGAGCAGCCCTGGCGCGGTGCGGATCGCCGTGGTGGCCGGGGCCGCGGGCCTCGGCAAGACGGCGCTGGCCGTGCACGCTGCGCACCAGGTCAGCTCGGCGTTTCCTGACGGCCAGCTCTACGTCGACCTGTTCGGGGCCAGCGCGCGGCCGGCGGCGCCCGGCGAGGTGCTCGCCAGGTTCCTGCGGGACGTCGGGGTGGACGGAGACAAGGTCCCGGTCGGTGACGACGAGCGCGCGGCGCTGTACCGGACCAGGCTGACCGGCCGCCGCATGCTCATCCTCCTCGACAACGCCAAGGACGCCGCCCAGGTCCGGCCGCTGCTGCCGGGCAGCGCATCCTGTGCCGTCCTGGTGACTACGAGAAACCGGACACCAGACCTGGCCAGCACCCGGTTCGTGGACCTGCACGTCCTTGAGGACACCGAGGCGCTGACGCTGTTCTCCCGGATCGTCGATGACGACCGGCCTGCCGCCGAGCCGGATGCCACGGCGGAAGTGCTGCTCGCCTGTGCCGGGCTGCCGCTCGCCATCCGGATCTGCGCGGCCCGGCTGGCAGCGCGCACGCACTGGCGGATCGCCACCCTGGCGAACAGGCTGCGGAACGAGCAGCGGCGACTTGACGAGCTTGAGACGGGAGACCTCGCGGTCCGGTCCAGCTTCCAGGTGAGCTACGACAGCCTGCACGCCGGACGGCACGGCATCAATCCCGCGCGGGTGTTCCGGTTGCTCGGCCTCTGGCACGGCGCGTCGATCAGCCTGCCGGCCGCCGCGGCCCTGTTCGGCGAGTCCGACGACGACGTGGCCGACGCCCTGGAAACCCTCGTCGACGCGAACCTGCTCGAGTCGCCGGCCGCGGACTGGTACCAGTTCCACGACCTGCTCCGGGTCTACGCGACGGAGCGCGCCCAGGAAGAGGAATCGGAGGCGGACCGCACCGAGGCCGTCGGGCGGCTGCTGCGGTGGTACCTGGAGACCGGGGAGGCCGCCGCGGACGCGGTCGCGCCGCGCCGTTACCGGGTGCCCCGCGAGCCCGCGGCACCGGGCTATCCGCCGCTCGAGTTCGGCGCCGTGGATGAGGCCCTGGCCTGGTACGGCGACGAGCGGGCCAACGTCGTGACCGCGACCCTGCAAGCGGCTGCCGCGGGACTCCATGACATCGCCTGGCGGCTGCCGCCGAACCTTTTCCCGCTGTTCAACAGGCGGGGCAACTGGACGGACTGCGTGACGAGCCACCGGGTGGCCGTGGAAAGCGTGCGCAAGACCGCCGACAGGCTCGGCGAGGCGTGGGTCCTCGACAGGCTCGGCTGGTCGCTGGCCCGGCTGCGGGACGAGGAAGCGTTCGGCTACCTCGAGCAGGCCCTGGCCATCCGGCGCGAGCTCGGTGACACGAGGGGAGAGGCACAGAGCGCGATCGGGCTCAGCGAGGGGTACCTCAAGGTGCGCGGCCCTGGCGAGGAAGCCGTGAAGTACCTGCGGCATGCCGCGGACCTGCTGCGGCCGACGGACATGCTGTCCCTGCGGGCGGTCGCGCTGAACAACCTCGGCGAGGTCCACCTCGACCTCGGTGACCTGGATGCGGCCGCGGAGTGCTGCGCGGAGGCCAGGGACATCTGGCGGGAGATCGGGGGATACGGCGAAGGGTGGGCGCTGCACAACCTCGGCCGGGTCTACCTGGCTCTCGGCCGCGTCGGTGACGCGGCCACCAGCCTGACGGACGCGATAGGCGCGCACCGCGCGTCCGGCGAACTTGCCGGCCAGGCGACGGCCCTCAAGTACCTCGGGCATGCGCGCCTGGCGGCCAGTGACCCTGGCGAGGCGCGGACCTCGTGGACGCAGGCGCTGTCGATATTCGAGCAGATCGACGAGCGCGCGGAGGCGGCGGAGGTGGCGGCGTCGCTCGCTTCGCTGCCGCGTTCGTAACTGCGTGACCATTGATTGAATAGCGCCACACACGTTTCGAGATTCCCTTTCAGTAGGGGAAACGTGGCGCGAACATTCCCGGCGATCTATATGGACCGGGGTGATTTCCCGCGAGCCTCGTTACTAGAATTGGGCCCGACGGGGCATTCATTTATGCCGAGTATTCCCCTGGCAACCGGGACAGCCAGGGTTTCCTGGGCTGCGGGGCCGGGGGCGAGAGAAGGAGCGGGGAAATGAGCGAAGAGCGTCCAGCGACAGTGACTCCCGAGACAGTGACTCCCGAGACCGTGACTCCCGAGACGGTCACGCCGGAAACCGTGACCCCTGAGACTGTCACGCCGGAGACCGTCACCCCGGAAACGGTGACTCCCGAGACTGTGACCCCGGAAACGGTCACACCGGAGACCGTGACCCCGGAGGACGAGGACTAAGTCCGAAGCGGTCGGCGCGCCGTCATCACGGCGCCGTGCGTGCGGTGCGGAACGCTAGCATCCGCATGCACGTTGTTTCTCGGCTAGACTTCACTGGCGCATCGCAGATATCCGTATGAGGAGTGACTGACCGTGCCTGAGGTCCGTATCGAAGCCGAGCTGCGTAACGAGTTCGGCAAAGGGGCAGCCCGCCGTACCCGCCGGGCGGGTCGCGTGCCCGCTGTCATCTACGGCCACGGTGCGGAGGTCCGCCACCTGTCGCTGCCCGAGCACGAGCTGATGCTCGCGCTGAAGACGCCGAACGTCCTCATCCGGCTCGAGGGCCTCCCCGGCCGCGCCGGCCTGGCGCTGCCGAAGGCGGTGCAGCGGAACGCGATCAGGGGCGATATCGAGCACGTCGACCTGATCGAGGTTCGCCGCGGCGAGAAGGTCACCGTCGAGATCCCGGTCCGGGTGACCGGCGAGGTCTACTCCGGTGGCATGCTCGACCAGCAGCTGGTGCAGATCCCCGTCGAGGCCGAGGCCACAAACATTCCCAACGGCGTTGACGTGGACGTCACGGACATGGAGGTCGGCGCGGCGGTGCACGCCAAGGACCTCGTGTTGCCGGAAGGCAGCACGCTCCAGATGGACCCGGAGGCGCTCGTCCTGCACGTGCTCGCCGAGCGGACCCAGGAGCAGATCGACGCCGAGCTCGGCGAGGGCGCAGAGGCCGGCGAAGAGGCCGAGGTTCCGGAGCCGGTTGCTCCGGCCGAGGCTCCCGAAGGGGAGTAGCAAGACCGGCACTCCATGGCCGACGAACGCTGGATCATCGCTGGCCTCGGCAACCCGGGGCCAGAGTACGCGGGCACCAGGCACAACGCAGGGCAGCTGGTGCTCGTCGAGCTGGCCGGGCGGATGGGCGCGCGGTTCAAGGCGCACCGCACTCGCAACGACGTCGCGGAGGGCCGTCTCGCCGGCCAGCCGGTGACCCTGGCCAGGCCGCACGCGTACATGAACCTGTCCGGCGGCCCGGTGGCTGCGCTGGCGGCCTTCTACAAGCTTTCCCCCGAACGGATCGTGGTGCTCCACGACGAGCTGGACATTCCGTTCGGCGCGGTAAGGCTCAAGCTGGGCGGCGGTGACAACGGCCACAACGGCCTCAGGTCGGTCACCGCCTCGCTCGGCACCCATGACTACTACCGTGTCCGCTTCGGCATCGGCCGCCCGCCCGGCCGGATGGAGGCGGCCACGTACGTGCTGCGCGACTTCACGGCGGCCGAGCGCAAGGAACTCCCGTTCGCCACCGACCGCTGCGCCGACGCCACGGAGACCCTGATCAGCAAGGGCCTCACCGAAGCCCAGAACCTGTACCACACCGACCCCGCGTCCGGCTGAGCTGCCAGCGCAGCGCTAAGGCCCGCGTCGGCTGAGGCTTTGGATCATCCCGAACGTAGGGTGGCGACTCTCCCGGCTCCTCGCCTCCACTCCAGGCTGGCCGCCCGCCTCGGTCCGATTCAGCGGATGTCGTGATCGACACGTACGACGAGACAGATGAGATCGGCGAGCCAGCCCTGTGGGCATGACGTGACCGGCACGCTTAGCCGGGGTGACAGCTAGACTGGACAGGTCGCGCATCATGACAGCATGAGTGCTGATGCTATGATGCTGATATGCGTACCACGGTGACCCTGGATCCTGATGTCGAGGCGAGGCTGCGGGAGGTCG
>NZ_JBARCR010000076.1:0-5484 GCF_049794275.1 Trebonia sp. | reverse complement strand
CGCCCTGCTGGCCGCGCTAGCGACGACAAGGTGATCAGAAGCCGAGGCGTTCCTTGACGATGATCGCGGTGACCCGGCTGGGGGTCATCACCTTGTTGACGATCAGGATGTTGTTCACCCCGCTTGGCACTCCGTAGGCTCGCCGGGCCCGGGCATCCTCGAGCGGGTAGCAGTATTCGTAGATGCGACGCATCCCGGTCGCGACGTCGCTGACGATCTTCTGGGCCCCGATGACGAAGATCACCTGCCCGGCGCCCGATGCGAGCGGGCCCAGCTGGCTGCCGCTGGCCGAGGCGATGAGCAGCGATCCGTCTTCGGTCAGCGCGTGCACGCTGCCGACGACATAGTCCGGCGACGCGCCCAGGGCTCGCATCTCCCGCCGCTGCATTTCCCGGTCCATCCGGTACAGCCGCAACCGGAGTGGCTGGTAGCGGCCGGACCTCTCGATGTCGTCAGCGATGCCGGTGGCTTCGAGTGTCTGGGACGTGTTGTTGTACACCTCGGCGCCGTCCGGCAGGAGAGAGCTGACCAGGGACCTCGCGTCGGCACCGGTGGCGGCCAGGAGCGACCGGATGCCGTTGTGTTCCAGTGCCGCCGCGGCTGTGGCGATCCGCTCGCCGGAGGCGAGTTCGGCGAACTCCGAGGACAGCGAGGGGGCGGCACTCGCCACCGCGGGCGGCTCAGTCACCGCCCAGCTCCGACAGCCGCCGGTGGACCAGCGCCACGGCCATTGATCCCTCGCCGATGGCCGCCGAACAGCGCTTTACCGACCCGCAGCGCACGTCCCCGGCGGCGAACACTCCGGGCCGGTTGGTCTCTAGCGGCAGCGGCTCCCTGCGCAGCGGCCAGTTGCCGCCTGGACCGCTGGCGAAATCGCCGCCGGTCAGCAGGTACCCAGCAGAGTTGGTGACCAGCCCGATCCCCGCGGCGCCGTCGGCGAGGGGCGTGCCGCCGATGCAGATGAACAACGCATCCGACGGCAACGGAGCCGTTCCAGTCCTGTCCCCGGAGCGAACGATGACCGCCCGCAGCCGGTCATCGGCCTGCAGGCCCACCACCTCGGTGCGAACTCGCACGTCAACATTCGGGATGGTCGAGAGGTGATCGATAAGGTACTGCGACATCGACGCGCCCAGGTCGCGACCACGGACGAGCAGCGTGACCTGCCGAGCGTACCGGGAGAACCGGACGACCGCCTGGCCCGCTGAGTTGCCGCCGCCCACCACCACGACCCGGGACCCCGTGCACGACAGGGCCTCACTAGGCCCCGCCCCGTAGTAGACCCCCGCGCCGAGCAGGTCATCGATCCCGGGCACGTCCAGGCGACGCCACTCGACTCCGCTGGCAAACAGCATCGCCCGCCCGCGGATCAGCGTGCCGTCGGACAGCTCGGCGACATAGCCCGGCCCGTCGGCCGACACCGCGGCCAGGGGTCTGGCCAGCAGCAATTCGGCACCGAACCGGCGCGCCTGCACTACGGCGCGCGTCGCAAGTTCGCTACCGCTGATCCCGGTCGGGAAACCGAGATAGTTCTCGATCATGGACGTTGTGCCCGCCTGCCCGCCGGGCGCCACCGCTTCGACGACCACGGTGCGCAGGCCCTCAGATGCTGCGTTAACGGCGGCGGCCAGACCGGCCGGTCCCGCTCCGATGATCGTCAGGTCGTATTCCGACAGCGCGGGAGCCGCGACCATACCGAGACCGGCGGCGACCTGTTCCACAGTCGCAGACGCCAGCCGCGACCCGTCGGGCAAGATGCACAGCGGCAGTGCCGACGACTCCACCTCGGCGACTCCCAGGACCGCCCGCACTGCCTCGGGCTGGCCGACGTCGACCCACTCGAACGCGTAACCGTTGCGGCTGAGGAAGTCACGGATCGCGTAGGCGCCGGGTGTGGCCCTTGTGCCGACAAGGATGGGCAACGGAGTGGCCGGCCTTGTGTCGTAGTCGAACATCGACATCAGTGGGACCCGTTCCGCCTGGTGCCGGGCTGTCTAGGTCAGATTACTTTCAGTGCTTCCTCCTTGGTGACGACCCTGCCGAGGCCGCCGAATTCGTGCAGGTCGCCGAACATCTCGATGCGGATGGACTGGTCCAGTCCCCCCACGCGGACCGGTTCGTAGCCGCCCGCGCGGATCAGGCCGGCGACCAGGTCGCCTGCTGCGTCGTCGTCCGCGGCGTAGAACTCCACCGCACGATCGGGCTCCTGCCGCGCGGCCGCGGCCAGCGTTCCGGCCGACAGCGTGCCGAACGCCTTGACCAGACGCGCCCCGGCAGGCAGCAGGCCGGCGAGGATCTGGCCCGAGGACTCCTGCTCGCCGATGATCTTGCGGAAGCCGCCGTGCCCGTCCGGTCCGGTCGGGTTCGTCGGGTCGACGATGACCTTGCCGGAGAGCCGCTCTCCGTACTGGGCGATGAGCTCCTTGAAGCTGTCGAACCAGACGGCGAGCACGAGCACGTCGGCCCGGTCGACTGCCTCGTCCACGCTGACCACTTCGGCGTGGCCGTCAAGGCCGGACGCGAGTTTTCTGGCGGCCTCCTGGTCCCGTCCGGCCAGCAGGAAGTCCTGACCGCCGGCCGCGAAGTTCGCCGCCAGCGTGCTGCCAAGGGTGCCGGTGCCGATGATGGCAACCGTGCTATCCGAAATAGTCATCGTGGTCTGCCTTTTGGTGTCGTGGTTGCGGTTATGGTCAAGCGCTCCTGTAGCGGGGTGTCCGGTGGCGCGCCGGCTGGTTCAAAGGCGGCACTGAACAGGTAGCTGGTGGCGAGGCTCCGGTAGGGCCGCCATTTGTCTGCGATGGCGAGCACTTCCTGCTCGGCGGGGAGGTGGTCGAGCTGATAGGCGTCCCTGACCGCTTTGCGCAGCGCGAGGTCACCCGGCAGCACGACGTCTTCTCGCCGGAGCGCGATAATGAGGGCGCCTTGCACGGTCCACGGACCGATCCCCGGGATTGCGGTGAGCTCGGCCATCACCTCGTCGTCCGAGAGGCGGCCCAACGCGTCCGGGTCTAGCCGTCCGTCCGATATGCGCTCGGCGAGGTCGCGGAGTGTGCCGATCTTCCGCCACGAAAGCCCGGCATCGCGGAGTTGGCCGGCTTCCACGTCCAGCAGCTCGGCGGCCGAGGGAAGATGGCCGTCAAACAGAGCCTGGATGCGCGCCATGGTCCGGCGGGTCGCGGGGACGGACAGCTGCTGGCCGGTGACCTGGAACAGCAGGGCGCCGAAGAGATCCATGGGCGGCAGCTGGGCCATCCACGCCCGGGGATCGAAGTCCGGCCGGTCGTCGATGAGCCGCGCCAGCACTGGGTCGGCGTCGCGCAGGTGTGCGCGCGCTTGCTGCAGCCACCTCGCGTCGGCACTGGTCATTGGAGCGGCACCTTCTCGTAGCAGGGTTCGACTGCGCTCGACGCTAGCGGCCATCAAGGTGACCGGCCGTCACCTGGATTCGGTGATTCGGTTCGCTCAGCAGAGCGAGTCATCTGACTGATGCAGGCGGCGATCCGGCATCCCATAATCAGGCCATGACCGGCCCCGAACATTGGAGGACATCCCATGACCTCGCTGGCCCCCCAGCCCGGCGTGGTGCTGGTTCACGGCGCCTACGCCGACGGCTCGTCCTGGTCGGAGGTAATCGAGCGGCTGCAGCACGCAGGGCTGGCCGCCGTCGCCGTGCAGAACCCGCTGACCTCGCTAGCCGACGACGTGGCGCACACCCGCCGCATCCTGGCGCTGCACGACGGGCCGGTGATCCTAGCCGGTCATTCCTTCGCAGGCACCGTGATCACCGAAGCCGGGATCGACCCGCGCGTCGCGGGCCTGGTCTACATCGCGGCTCGCGCCCCCGACGCCGGCGAGGACTACGCCGCGCTCGCCCAGAAGTTCCCGGCACCACCTGCTAACGCCGGGCTTGTCTACACCGGCGGCTTCGGGGGGCTCACCGAGGACGCGTTCCTGAACGACTTCGCCAACGGCGTCGACCAGGTCCGGGCGCGCGTGCTCTACGCGGTGCAAGGACGCGTCTCGGAATCGCTTTTCCACGAAAAGACCACGGCGGCCGCCTGGCGGTCCAAGCCATCCTGGTATGCCGTCTCACGGCAGGACCGTACGATCTCGCCGGAGCTTCAGCGCTTCCTCGCCAAACGCATGAACGCCACAACGGTCGAGATCGACTCCGGTCACCTCTCACTGATTACCCATCCGCAAGAGGTGACCCAGCTGATCCTGTCCGCCACCCAGGCGGTCAGCCAGTAGGCCGCAGCTGGTCCAGCAGACTTCAGGCTCAGGACACGAGCGAGTTAGCTGTCTCGGCGATGCCTGCGATTCGCACCCGACCGGAAAACCTGCCCACTGGCCTGCTGCTTGCTGGTGCGGGTGGGTTCCTGGACGGCTACACGTTCGTCGGTCGCGGAGGGGTATTCGCCAACGCTCAGACTGGCAACATTGTGCTGCTCGCAGTAGCCGCCGGGGCGCGCCACTGGTCGGCGGCGTTGCTGCACGTACCGCCGATACTGGCCTTCATGCTCGGAGTAGCGCTTGCCGAGACGCTGGCACGGCTCACGGGCCGCCGGATCGTACTGCGTCCGGCCCGTTTCGTGTTGGTCGCCGAGATCGTAGTTCTGCTTATCGTCGGCGCGCTACCCCCACAGGTGCCCGATCAGGTCGTGACCACGGCCATCGCATTCACGTCGGCGCTGGCGATCGCGTGGGTGACGGCCCGCCCCGGCGTCAGCTCAACCATCCTCGGCGCCCGCACCACCAGCCAGCTGGACGCCAACCCGCGCGCCAGCGGGCTGCGGCTGACACCGGCCGAGACCACCGCGCTTGACGCCGCCAGCGACCCCCACCCCGCCGACTACCCCTACGGTCGAACTCGGCGTCGACCAGCGCACCCGCACCCTGCCGCCCGCCCACTAAAAGCGCGGATAACCAGCGGCTGCCCCTAACGCGCGCTCCGCCCGACGGAACGCTAGGCACAGGCCAGACAGCACGATCGCGAACATCAGCAGCCAGGCGAGCCGTTCGGCCACCCAGACGCCGTCCGTCGGGGCGGTGAGCAGCCCCGGCACCCGCCCGGCCAGCAGGCCGACGGAACTGACGATGATGAACGCGGTCTGGTGCCAGATGAACAGGGTCATCGCCGACAGGTTGACCAGCGCGACCCCGGCCCAGGCCAGGGGGCGGCGCATCAGCCGCGCCAGCCGGTCACGCAGCAGCAGCGCCAGACCGCACTGGGCGATCCCGAACGTCACCGCGGCCAGGGTCGGCGGGTTCAGGTTCGAGATGTGGGCTCCGTTCACGCCGACCATGCTGACCGGGTACCCGGCCCAGGCGATCAGCGCGGCAGTGGCGGCGCCGCCGCCGGCCAGCATCAGCGCGGGGACCCGGCGTCCGCGCAGCGAGCCCAGCGCCCAGGCGATGCCGAGCAGGTACGGGACCAGCCAGCCGACCGGAAGGTTGACCCAGCCCACCCAGGAGGGCCCGGAC
>NZ_JBARCR010000075.1:0-10191 GCF_049794275.1 Trebonia sp. | reverse complement strand
GTTCGGCACGGCGCCGGAGGCGCGGCCTCCGGCGCCCACGGCGGCGGACGCCGACCACGTGATCACCGCGCTGACCGCGCTCGCCGACCAGGCGAACGCGGCGGCCCCCGATGAGCGGGCCGTGCCGCCGGTGAGTACCTGGAACTGGATGGCGGTCGCGTTGATCGTCGTCCCCGCGCTCGCCCTGCTGATCGCCGTCCTTGCCTGAGCGGGGTCCTCAGCCGGGGAGCAGGCCTTCGGTGCCGGACGGCGGGTTCGATGGCCACTCGCGCAGCCAGTCGATGTAGTCGACAGGCGCGCCGGCCTTGATGGCCGCGTCCACCAGGATCGACATGTGCCGCGCGGAGGGCAGGCCGCCCTCGTAGGCGTCGAGCACGTACAGCCAGGCGAGCACGTCCCCGTCCTCGGCGGTGGTCTGCACCCGGACCTTGAGCTTGCGGTAGAAGCCGAGCGTGACCCCGTCCCAGCTGTCGAGTTCCTTCTCGTCGACCTCAGGGACGTCGTAGAGCGCGACGAAGACGCGCTGGGCGGCGTCTTCGACGACCGTGGTGAGCGCACCGTCCCAGCCGATGTCCTCACCGCCGAAGGTCAGGCGCCAGCCTTCAAGCCATCCGGTGCCCCGCTGCGGGGAGTGCGGGCAGCGCGCGAGCATCTGCGCCGGATCCATGTTGCTGCCGTAGGCGGCGTATAGTGCCACGCTGCCTAAGCGTAGAGCGTAATCACCCGAGCCGGCGTGCAACCCAGTAGGGAACGTCCGGGATAATTGCCTAACGTGACCTTGCCACGCCCACGTGTCGCGATCCTGGGCGGCGGTCCCGGCGGCTACGAGGCCGCGCTCGTGGCCGCCCAGCTAGGCGCCGAGGTAACCGTCATCGACGAAGACGGCCTCGGCGGCGCGTGCGTGCTCACCGACTGCGTCCCGAGCAAGACCCTGATCGAGTCCGCGACGACGATGACCTCGCTCGGCCGGTCGGCCTCGCTCGGCCTGCAGCTCGAGGACGGCCACAACCCGGTGGTCGAAGTGGACGCGCCTGCTCTCTACGCGCGGATCAAGGCGCTCGCCGCCGCGCAGTCGGACGACATCACCGAGCGGGTGGCCGCCGAGGGCGTGCAGATCATCAGGGCGAGGGGTACGCTGACCGGCCCGCACACGATCGACGCGGCGGGCACGACCGTGCGCGCCGACGTGGTGCTGATCGCGGCGGGCGCGAACCCGCGGGTCCTGCCGGACGCGGTGCCCGACGGGGAGCGCATCCTCACCTGGCGCCAGCTCTACGATCTCCCTGAACTGCCCGAAGAGCTGATCGTGGTCGGCTCGGGGGTGACCGGCGCCGAGTTCGCCGGCGCCTACCAGGCGCTGGGCTCTCAAGTGACCCTGGTGTCGTCGCGCGACCGGGTGCTGCCGCACGAGGACAAGGACGCCGCGATCGTCATCGAGGGCCTGTTCCGGCGGCGCGGCATGAACGTGCTCGGCAGGTCCAGGGCCCAGGCGGTGCACCGCAAGGGAGACAGCGTGGTCGTGACGCTGTCCGACGGCCGGACGGTGACCGGCTCGCACTGCCTGCTGACGGTCGGCATGGTGCCGAGCACGGCCGGGCTCGGCTGCGAGCACGCGGGCGTCACCCTGGACAGCCGCGGCTTCATCGAGGTGGACCGGGTGTCGCGGACGTCGGCGCCCGGCGTGTACGCGGCGGGTGACTGCACGGGCGTGCAGATGCTCGCCTCGGTGGCCGCGATGCAGGGCCGGATCGCGATGTGGCACGCGCTGGGCGAGGCGGTGCAGCCCATCAGGCTGAGCCACGTGGCCGCCACGATCTTCACCGACCCTGAGATCGCGTCGGTCGGCGTCTCGCAGGCGGCCGTGGACCGCGGCGAGGTCCCGGTCCGCGTGGTGAAGCAGCCGCTGGCGACCAACCCGCGCGCGAAGATGGCGGGGATCCGCGACGGGTTCGTGAAGATCTTCGCCCGCCCGGGCACCGGCATGGTGCTCGGCGGCGTGGTGGTCGCGCCGCGCGCCAGCGAGCTGATCCTGCCGCTGTCGATCGCGATCGAGCAGAACCTGTCGGTTGACCAGATCGCGCACACGTTCTCCGTTTACCCGTCGCTGTCCGGCAGCGTCACTGAAGCGGCCCGCACCGTCATGGAGTTCGGCCCCGACGCGATCGTCTGAACCGGGCTACCCGGTATCGATCACCAGGCCGGCGCGCTCCGGCGTCCGCTCCCGCGCGAGCATCGCGTCCTCTTGCGCCGCCCACATGTCCCAGTAGGGCGCGAAGGTCTCCCCGTCACGGTCAAGAGCCCTTTTCTTCCGAACGGGCGCGGGCGCCTCCAGCCACGCCAGCACGCTCTCGAAGCGGGCCGCCCGCCGCGCCCCGGCGCCGACTCCCTCGACGATGAGCACGTCCGGCGGCTCGAGCGGCAGCGGTTCTGTCCAGCCGCCCGCCGCCCAGTCATACCGCGGCACCCGCGCTGCGCGCCCCGCCCCGAACGGCTCGAGCACCGCGGAAACGAGCAGGTCGATCCCCCGCTCGAGCCCGTCCCACCCGCCATAGAGATCCTCGAGCGACACGACAGCCGCCCCCAGTTCGGCGGACAGCTCCGCCGCGAGCCGTGTCTTCCCGGCCCCGGACCGCCCGTCGATCGCCACCACCCGAGTCCGCCCCGCCCGCGGCGCCGCCGCTAGCAGCGCCGCCGCTATCCGCCCAACCCCGCCCACACCGCCACCCTTCTCCTGCCGCGCCCGTCGGCGATGACTTCTGGCCCGGCGGCGCGTCTACTTCTGGTAGGTAGGCGAACTATGCCAGGAGGTGCCAGACCCGATGAGTCTGCCCGATGTCGTATCCCGTGAAGAGTGGCTGGCGGCCAGGGTCAAGCTGCTCGACGAGGAGAAGGCGCTCACCCGCCACCATGACCAGGTCAACGCGGAGCGGCGGCGGCTGCCGATGGTCCACGTGGACAAGGAGTACATATTCGAGGGGCCCGAGGGCAAGGTAACGCTGGCCGGGCTGTTCGCAGGCAAGCGGCAGCTGATCGTACAGCACGTGATGTTCGGCCCGGACTGGGATGCGCCGTGCCCGAGCTGCTCGAAGGCCATCCCCCAGATGACGCCGACGCTCTTCGAGGGCCTGCGCAACCGGGAGACGACGTTCGTCCTCGCGTCCCTGGCGCCCTATGAGAAGATCGCCGCCGCGAAGGCCGAACGGGGCTGGGACGTCCCGTGGTATTCCTCGTACGGCAGCGATTTCAACTTCGATTACAACGTGTCCTTCGACAGTTCGCGCGACCAGCCGGGATACAACTACGGAACCATGCCGGTAACCGAAGGCGAGCTTCCCGGTGCCAGCTGTTTCCTTCGCGATGGCGGCGACGTCTATCACACGTATTCGACCTACGCGCGCGGCATGGAATACACCACCGGCAGCTTTACGTACATCGACTACACCGCGCTGGGACGGCAAGAGTCCTGGGAAAAGCCCGAGGGCAGGGCGGATGTCTTCCACGAGGCCAACGGCTCGCTCAGCGGCTGACCCGGAAGGGTGCGGGCCACAGCGCCGAAGGCCGTTAGTGGGTGGGGTGGCCGAGATCGGGGTCGTTAGGGACCGGGAGGCCGTGCTGCTTCAGCCGGGCGGCGCGTACGTCGTCGGCGCTGATCAGGACCGTGCCGACACTGGCGATCAATGCGAACCCCGGGACCGCGATACGCAGCCAGTCCGGGCCGGGCAGGAACGCGAGCCCGATGCAGATCGGCACCATGAGCACGAGGAGCCGCCTGACCGTGCGGCCGCGCCAGCCGGCGTCGGTGAGCTCGTGCCGCACCCACTCCCGGTTCTCGGCCGGCAACCGGAAACCCACGGCGAACAGCAGCCAGCGGCCGACGCTCGGGTCTCCAGGCAGCCGAGGCACGACGCTCAGTCCCCTTCGGGTGTCATTAGTCCTTGATCTGGCAGATCTCGGTGCCGGCCGCGACGGTCTGGCCGACCTCGACGGTCAGGCCGGTGACCGTCCCGTCCTTGTGCGCGGTCAGCGGCTGCTCCATCTTCATCGCTTCGAGTATCACCACCACGTCGCCTGCCTTCACGACGCTGCCCTCCGCCGCGACGATCTTCACGATCGTGCCCTGCATCGGGGTGATCAGGGCGTCGCCGCCTCCTCCGGCGTCGCCGCCCCGGGTGCGGCGGGAGGCGGAACGGGAACCACGGGCCCGTTCTGGAGAGGAGGACGAGGTACCGGACGCGGCCGGCACGCTCAGGGCGCCGGGCAGCACGACCTCGAGTCTCTTGCCGCCGACCTCGACGGTCAGCCGCTCGCGGGCGGGTGCGTCGGCGGGCGGGGCGATCGGCTGCGGTTCGAGTTCCGCGGCGAACTCGGTCTCGATCCAGCGGGTGTGCACGTCGAGGTGATCGCCGGCGAACGCCGGGTCGTTGACAACAGCCCGGTGGAAGGGCAGCACGGTGGGCATGCCGCCCACGGTGAACTCGGCGAGCGCGCGGCGCGAGCGCTCCAGTGCCTGGGTACGGGACGCGCCCGTGACGATCAGCTTGCCGATCAGCGAGTCGAACGCCTGGGGCACCGTCATGCCGGCGGTGTACCCGGCGTCCAGCCGCACGCCCGGGCCGGACGGCGGGTTCCACTCGGTGATCGTGCCCGGCGCGGGCAGGAAGTTCCGCGCGGGGTCCTCGGCGTTGATCCTGAACTCGATCGAGTGCCCGCGGGCCGGCGGGTCATCGTAGCCGAGCGGCTCGCCCTCGGCGATGCGGAACATCTCGCGGACCAGGTCCAGGCCGGTGACCTCCTCAGAGACCGGGTGCTCGACCTGGAGCCTGGTGTTCACCTCGAGGAAGCTGATCGCCCCGTCGGTGGCGACGAGGAACTCGCAGGTGCCCGCGCCGACGTAGCCCGCCTCGCGGAGGATCGCCTTCGACGCGTCGTAGAGCTGCTTTTGCTGCGCGCCGGACAGGAACGGTGCTGGCGCCTCCTCGACCAGCTTCTGGTGCCTGCGCTGCAGCGAGCAGTCCCTGGTGGAGATGATCACGACATGGCCGTGGGCGTCGGCCAGGCACTGGGTCTCCACGTGCCGCGGCCGGTCCAGGTACCGCTCGGCGAAGCACTCCCCGTTCCCGAACGCGGCGGTCGCCTCGCGGACCGCGGACTCATACTGCTCGCCGATCTCGTCCATCGTGCGGGCGACCTTGAGCCCGCGGCCGCCGCCGCCGAAGGCGGCCTTGATCGCCACCGGCAGGCCGTACTCGCGGGCGAAATCCATGATCTCTTCCGCCGAGTGGACGGGGCCGTCTGTACCGGGCGCCAGCGGCGCGCCGACGCGCCTGGCGATGTCCCTGGCCTTGACCTTGTCGCCGAGCGCCTCGATCGCCTCCGGCGGGGGCCCGATCCAGGTCAGGCCCGCGTCGGCCACCGCCGTGGCGAAGGCGGCGTTCTCGGCGAGGAAGCCGTAGCCGGGGTGCACAGCGTCCGCGCCGGCCACGGCCGCGACGTCGATGATCTTGCCGATGTCCAGGTACGTCTGCGCCGGCGTGCTGCCGTCGAGCGCGTACGCCTCGTCGGCGATCTTGACGTGCAGGGCGTCGAGGTCTTGGTCGGCGTAGACGGCCACGCTGGCCAGGCCTGCGTCCCGGCAGGCGCGAGCCACGCGGACCGCGATCTCGCCGCGGTTCGCGATCAGGACTTTGCGCAATTTCGCCTCAGGGAACTGAAGGGGGAGCTTCGTCGTAGCTGGGCCGAGTCTAGATCAGTACTGTGTATGGCGTGCTGATGTGGGTGCCCGCGGAGTGGGTTGCGGCTGGTATGACGGAGTTGCCTGGCACGGACGTCGAGATCGTCCCCGTCGAGGACGGGACGACACCGCCGGCGAGCGTGGCGGACGTCGAATTCTACGTGCCGAGCTTCTTTCCTACCGTCGCGAGCGGCGAGGTAATGCGGCTGATGAAGCGGCTGCGCGTGGTGCAGACGCTGACCGCTGGCGTCGACCGGCTGCAGCCGTACGTGCCCGACGGGGCGGTGCTCTGCAACGCGCGCGGCGCGCACGACGCGGCCACCGCGGAATGGACGGTGGCGGCCATGCTCGGCGCGCTGCGCGAGTTCCCGCTGTTCGCCAGGGAGCAGGCGGCGAGCCGGTGGACCTACCAGCCCACAGACCAGCTGGCCGAGAAGACGGTGCTGATCGTCGGGTACGGCTCGATCGGCGCGGCGGTGGAACGGCGGCTCGCCGGGTTCGAGGTGAGCGTGCTGCGCGTGGCGCGCGGTCCCCGAGCCGGGGTAGCCGGTCTCGCGGAGCTGCCCGCCCTGCTGCCCGCGGCCGACGTGGTGGTGCTGCTGGTGCCCTTCACGCCGGAGACCAAGGGCATGGTTGACGCCGGTTTCCTGAGCCGGATGAAGGACGGCGCACTGCTGGTCAACGCCGCCAGGGGCGCGGTCGTGGACACCGCGGCGCTGTGCGCGGAGGTGGCGGCCGGCCGGCTGCGGGCCGCGCTCGATGTGACCGATCCCGAGCCGCTGCCGCCTTCGCATGAGCTGTGGACGCTACCCGGGGTGTTCATCACCCCGCACGTGGCGGCGTCGACGCCGGTGTCACAGCAGCGGGTGGTCCGGCTCGCGCGGGAACAGGCCGAGGCGTACCTGCGAGGCGATCAGCTGCGGAATGTGATCACCGGCACATATTGACGGTGGTTGTCCCGGGATGTTCGCAGGACGCGGCCCATACCGGCTCTTAGTGACCGGACTTGTCTCCCGGTGGACGCCCTTCCTCAACCGAAGCGTGATCTCGGGTACGTAGAGTGATGGCTAAGGCCGGATCGCCGGACCGTCTCCTGGGCGGCGAGACCGGCTATCGACGGGTGCCGCGGGACGCTCGTCAACGGTAACGGGTCGTTGCAGATCCGTTACCGGATCCTCAGTGAATAGCCATGCCAGCACGCTACGCGTTTAGCGAGAGCCGGCCACGGAAGGAGTTCCGGTTGCACCCAACGGGCAGGGGGGGCAAACAGTGAGCATTGTCGTCATGCTCGCCGCGGCCGGAGCTGTCGTCAGTCTCTGGGTGGGCGCGACGCGGCACACTGACTCCGTAGCCAGGGGCTACCGGTGGCTGGGCGGCGCCGCCTTGTTCTG
This sequence comes from Trebonia sp., assembly GCF_049794275.1. Classification (NCBI taxonomy): domain Bacteria; kingdom Bacillati; phylum Actinomycetota; class Actinomycetes; order Streptosporangiales; family Treboniaceae; genus Trebonia; species Trebonia sp. The sequence goes on along the minus strand of NZ_JBARCR010000075.1, from coordinate 3,069 downwards.
GTGTGCCGGGCTGATCGTGGACACGGTCGTCGCCGGATCGGTGAGTTCCTCTGGGGAGCCGCTCGGGCTGGCCGACGTGGCGCCGCTGCTCGGGCTGGCGGCCGCCGCGACCGGCATCATGGTGCTGGCTTCTCCGTCGCCATCGCAGCGCGCCGCCCAGCAGGGGGAGCACCCGGAGCACGGCACGTCAGGGTCGGTGCTGCCCGGTCTCGCCGATGGGTACGTGATGGCAGTCGCCCTGCTCGTCATCGGCTGGGTGGTGGCGTTCGGCTCGGAGTTCCACCGCTCCGGTGAGCGGCCGTCGACGTTCCTGCTCGACCTGCTGCACCCGCTCGCGGACCTCGCGGTGCTTGGCGCGCTGCTGCCCGTGCTCACCGTGGCGTGGCGCCGCGTGCTCGTGCCGTACCTCGCGCTGCTCGTGCTCACCGTCGCCGACTCCCTCGGCGTCGGCGCCAGGATCTCTGGCGGCCACCAGGGCATCCTCGAGCAGCTCGCCATGATCCTGGCGGCCTGCCTGCTCGGTGTCGCGCCCTGGGTGCCGGCGATCGCCGCCAGGCTGGGACTGCCGGTCTGGCGCAGCGACGGGCACTCGGCGGACGGGCAGACCGGCGGTTCACAGGCCGACGGTTCACCGGGGGCGCGGGGAGTACCGGGCACGCTGGTCACGAGCGGGGGCGCCGCGACGATCGTGGCGGCGGCGGCCGTGGTGGTCGCCGCGTCGGTCGTCATCGTGAACGGCCTGGCGAGCGCACCGGCCACCGGCCTGGCGCTGGTCATCGCCGGGGGCGCGGCCGTGCTCGTGGTCGGGATACGAATCTTCATGCTGGTCAGGGAGAACAGCGTCGCGGTACGGATGTGGCGGGAGTCAGCCGACGGCCTGCGCGACCTGGCGGACCGGACCGGCGACATGGTGCTGATCTGCGACCTCGACGGGACGATCACCTACGCGAGCCCGGCCGCGAGCGGCTTCAGCTACCCGCCGGAGGCGCTGGTCGGCAAGGACCTCGTGGAGTTCGTCCATCCGGAGGACGTCGCGGCGACCCGGGCTGCGGTCCAGCAGGTGCTCGTTCTCGCGGAGAGTGCGGCCATGGGGGACAGCGCGGAGCCTGGCGCCGCGGGCGATACGGGTCGCTTCTCCTGCCGGTTGCGCGCCGTGGACGGGACCTGGCGGCACGTCGAATGCGCCGTGCTCATGTACCGGCGGCCCGCCGAGCCCGCGCAGATGCTGGTGACGGCCAGGGACGTCAGCGACGAGGTCGCGCTGCGCCAGCAGGTGGCCCACCTGACGTTCCACGACGGGCTGACCGGCCTGCCGAACCGCGCCTACGTGGAGGAACGGGCGCGGGAGGCGCTCGCCGTGCCGGAGAGCGGCATCCCCGATGACGCCGACACCACAGGGGCCGAGCGCAGGAGCCGCCGGGCGGGTGTCATATTCCTCGACCTCGACGGCTTCACCGCGGTCAACGACCTGGTGGGGCACGGCGCCGGTGATCTGGTGCTCGCGCAGGCGGCGCGGCGGCTGCGGGCGGTCGTACCAGCCCAGGAGACCGTCGCGCGGTGGGGCGGCGACGAGTTCGCGGTGCTCATGGAGAACGCGACGGCGACCCAGGAGATCGTCGAGCTCGCCGAACGGCTGGCAGGCGCGATCGCCGGGGAGCCGTTCCGGGTCGCCGACAGGGAGATCGGGATGACCGCGAGCGTCGGCGTCGCGGTGGCCAACGAGAGCCCGCCCGGCGTGGTGCTGCGCAACGCGGACGTGGCCATGGCCAGGGCCAAGGACACCGGCGGCGGCCGGGTCGAGGTCTACGCGGCGCACATGCACGCGGACGTGGTCCGGCGCCTCGACATGGCCAGCGACCTGCAGCGCGCGATCGCGCGGGAAGAGCTGACCTTGCAGTACCAGCCGGTCGTCGAGCTGGCTACCTCGCGGGTCACCGGCGCCGAGGCGCTGATCCGCTGGTGGCGCGGGGACGAGGCGGTGCCGCCACGGGCTTTCCTCGCCGTGGCGGAGGATTCCGGGCTGATCGTCCCGCTCGGTGAGTGGGTGCTGCGCAAGGCGTGCGCGCAGGGTGCTGCCTGGCGGGCCGCGTCCTGGGACGTCGGAGTGTCGGTGAACCTCTCGCTGCGCCAGCTCAACGCGCCGCAGTTCCCCGCTCAGGTTGCCGCCGCGCTCGCGGAGAGCAACCTGCCGCCCGGCGCGCTCACCGTCGAGGTGGGCGAGCGGATGCTGGTGGAGGACGCCGGGCTTGTCGCGGACCGGCTGGCCGAGCTGCGCGACCTGGGGGTCAAGCTGGCCATCGACGACTTCGGAATCGGCTACGCCTCGCTGGCTCACCTGCGACAGCTGGCGGTGGACATCGTCAAGATCGACCCGTCGTTCATCGCCGGCCTCGGCCAGGACCCGACTCTGACGCTGCTCACCAGGACCATCGTCCAGGTCGGCAGGGACCTCGGCATGCAGGTGGTGGCAGAAGGGATCGAGCAGCCCCGCCAGCTAGCCGAGCTGCGGGAGATGGGCTGCGGGTACGGCCAGGGCTTCCTGGTTGCCAGGCCGATGGCCGCCTCGGGCGTCGAGGCGCTGATCCGCACCGCGACCGGCACCTCCGCTGCGCAAGCTCCGCCCGAGACCGCCGGGGCGGCCGCCCCGGCGGACGTCAACGGCACGACGAAGCCGGGCGTCCCCGCCGCGTAGCGAAAATTTCCGGACACGGTGTCTCGGATAGTGAGATGGCGACGGTGATAATTTGACGTGGAGCCGTGTCGTAGGTGAGGGTGGTACCCGTGAAGCGGAACTACATCCTCGTACTTGGCTGGCGCGCAGCAAGCTGACCAGTCGGCTTCTGCGCGCACCCCTCGACCGCCGCCCTGGCGCGAGGGGTTTTTTAATGCCGTTAGCCGCCGCACACTCGTGACAAGGAAGCCACACCGATGACCGAGCAGACGAGCCCAGTCTCCCCCAAGGCGCACACCGCCTCCGGGCCAGCGGACCAGCCGCCGGGAAGGGCCAACCCCGGTCCCTCGCCGCTGGACATCCCGGCGAGGCCAGCCCCTCAGAAGGCAGCACCGCCC
>NZ_JBARCR010000074.1:0-1654 GCF_049794275.1 Trebonia sp. | reverse complement strand
CAGGCGGCACTGACCCAGCTGCACGGCGAGGTGCTGGACGGCATCCGCGGCGGCCGCACCCTCCCCGACATCCTGGCGGAGGCCAGCCTCCCGGCCGTGCTCCGCGAGCACCCCACCGCGGTCGTGCCCTACCTGGTGATCCGCGACCACTTCACCGAGCGGCTCCACCACCAGCGCACCGGTTACTGGCAGCCAGACCTCCTCGGACTCGAGCCGGCGACCGGCGCCGAGCAGGCGGCCGCGCTCGACCTGCTCGCCGCAGGCAGGGAAGAGCCGTTCGCCGCCGCCGCTGCCACCCTCATCGGCCAGGGCGATCACGCCCTCGCCCTGCAGATCATCCAGCCGGGCCTGCTGCGCCACCCCGCCAGTACCACGCTGGCCGGGCTGCGTCGCACCGCGCTGTATCGCCTCATGGAGCAGTACCAGCAGTTCGACCCGTTCAAGTTCCTCATCTATGCCGAGCTCGCCGACGCCGAGATCGGCCCCGTCGAGTAGCAGCCCGGCGCATGCTGGCGCCCGCTACCCGAAAGGATCCTCATGAACACCCCGATCCGAACCAAAGCACACCACAGCGCGACCGCTCCTCGTCAGCTGAACGAGACAGCGAGCAAGCAAGCGGTGGAGATCGAGCATCTCCGCAAGACGTACGGAACGCTGGTCGCGGTCGACGACGTCTCGTTCTCGGTCGCCGAAGGCGAGATCTTCGGCATCCTCGGCCCGAACGGAGCGGGCAAGACCACCACGGTCGAGTGTGCGATCGGCCTCCGCACGCCGGACTCGGGAACAATCCGGCTGATGGGCCTGGACCCGCAGGCCGACCGGGACAAGGTCCACGAGATCGTCGGGGTGCAACTCCAGGAGAGCTCCTTTCCGGCCAAGCTCAGGGTCGGCGAAATCCTGGACATGTACCGGTCCTTCTACCGCGAGCCCGCTGACGTCACCGAGCTGATCGAGGTGCTCGGGCTGGAAAGCAAGCGCAAGGACTACTACCGGTCCCTGTCCGGCGGCCAGCGACAGCGCCTGTCCGTCGTGCTGGCCCTCATCGGCCAGCCGAAGATCGCGGTGCTCGACGAGATGACGACCGGGCTCGACCCGCAGGCCCGCCGGGACACCTGGGACCTCATCGAGCGCGTGCGCGCCCGCGGGGTGACGATCGTGCTGGTGACGCACTTCATGGAGGAGGCCGAACGGCTCTGCGACCGCGTCGCGCTCATCGACTCCGGGCACGTCGTCGCGCTCGACACCCCGGCGGGCCTCACCGCACGAGCCTCAGGCGGGAAACAGGTGCGGTTCCTGCCGTCGGGTCCCTTCGATGACGGGCTGCTGACAGCGCTTCCTGAAGTGACGGCCATCCACCGCGACGGCCATCACCTCGTCGTCACCGGGACCGGTGAGCTCGCCAACGCAGTGATCATCGCCCTATACACAGTCGGCGTGACCGCGCTTGACGTGCAGCTCGACGCATCAACCCTGGAAGACGCCTTCGTCCGGCTGACCGGAAAGCACTTGCACGAGGAGGGAGAACAGTCATGAGCCTGAGCGTGCTCGCCCAGTCGGGAGTGCCACGCGCTGCCTTCGGCAAGATCGTCCGCAACGAGGCCCGGCTCGCTTGGCGGCAGCCCAGCGGGCTGATCGCCGGCGTCGGTATCTCCCT
>NZ_JBARCR010000073.1:0-14948 GCF_049794275.1 Trebonia sp. | reverse complement strand
TGCCGGCCGTGAAGGGGCCTCCGCCTGCGCCGACCGCGAGGACGGGCGCGGTCAGCCCGGGTGTCTTGGCGAGAGCCCTGATTTCGGGGCCTTCCCGCAGCATCGACTGGTAGAGGCCGGCCGCTCCGCGCCAGCCGCCGGGGCGCGAGTAGGTGCGGGCGAACTCGTCGATGTCGGCGCCGGTGATCGCTCCCGGGGTCGCGCTCATCGCCGGGAACGCGAATTGTCCCAGGAACTCGCGCTCGCGGCCGGCGAGCAGCATTTCCGGGATGCCGGGCGCGGCGAGGACGCCGATGTGCCATGCGCCGCCGTGGGTGACGTCGGCCAGCATCTCCAGGCCGAAGCCGGGCAGGCCCATCTCGATGGCGGTGAGGCTGAGCACGTCTTCCGGGTGCGCGGTCGCGAGGCGGAAGACCGTCGCCCCGCTGATGTCCTGCCCGGTGAGGTGGACCGGGCCGACGCCGAGGTGCCCCATGAGAAGGTGCAGGTCTTCGGCCGACGTCGTGCTGTCGTACTCGCCCGGCTCGTTGCCGGAGTCACCGAAGCCTCGCAGGTCGACGCCAACGCCCCTTCAGACGATTTCCGAATACTTACGTGGAGTCGACCAATCATGGCGATAAGCGGATGGGTTGTTGATCTTTAATGGATTTCTTGACAGCCATATCTTGGCGACTGCCAGTTTTGGACGTGCCCGCGTCTGGCAGATCGGCCGAGTCGGTCTCTTCGATTCATTAGGAGCTGCGCCGGCGTTATCTGCCAGCGCGCGCTGTCACTGCTCGATGGTCGCCAGCACGCGTCCGGCGGAGATGGCTTCGAGTAGCCGCTGGTAGTCCTGCTCGTTCTGGTCGGCGTAGGCAACAGCGAAGTCCGCGATGGCGTGGTCGAAGACCTCGCTGGCGCCCATGTAGCCGGAGATCATGGTGGCCCGCCCGGTCCGGGCGTGCGCGCGGGCCAGCGCCCAGCCGCAGAGCCTGCCGTAGTAGTCAAGCTGCAGCGGGTCCATCAGCGGGACGGTCATGCTGCCCTTCATGTCGCGCAGCTGGCGGACGTAATAGTGCTTGCCGGCCCTGCCATCGGTTCCGGCGCCGGTCGTCCAGCCGAGGAAGGGGTCGGTAGCGGCCTGGGTCAGCCGCTGGCCCCTGACCACACGCTCGCCGTGGTGCTGATACTCGCCTGGCCCGGCGAACGGGGCCAGCACCGACTCTTGTGCCTCCTTGACCTGCAAGAACAAAGGCTCGTCGGCTCGGTCGCCGATCAGCAGCATGACGAACGCCTCGGTTCCGACCGACCCGACGCCGACGACCTTGCGCGCGAAGTCGCCAAAGTAGTAGCGGCGCAGCACCTCCCGCCGGTCCGCGTTCAGCGTCTGCTGATACTGCGCGACGGCGCTGCGCAACTCCTCCAGGACGCCCGGGTAAAGCTCGATGGGAAAGCGCACGATCACCGGGTGAGCCGGCCGGATGCGGTACTGCCCCTCGACCTGGTCGCACATCTTCAGGAACGCCCGCAGGCTCGTCCTGCGGCGCGCCTTGGCTATATCCCGGTGGCGACGGCGCACGGCGCCCTTCGGCTGGAGCGCGTCGAACAGCCTGCTCACCTCGTCGACATCGATCCTGGAATACCAGACCTCCAGGAAACGCATCGTGGCATAGCCCGCCATCTCGGTGCGATAGCTGCGCACGGCCAGGCGCGCGGCGGTACGGGCGTCGCGGTCTGAGAAGCCGTTGCCCCGCGCGGCGACGGCGAAGCTGGCCGCCAGCCGCTTGACGTCCCATTCGAACGGCGCCGGAAGCGTCTCATCGAAGTCATTGACGTCGAAGACCAGGCGCCGGTCGGGCGCCGCATACATGCCGAAATTCAGCAGATGCGCGTCCCCGCAGGCCTGCACCCGGATATCAGACGTGGGCGTATGCGCCAGATCCCATGCCATTGGCGCCGCCGCGCCGCGGAAGTAGGCGAACGGCGAGGCCATCATCCGCCCGTACCGGATCGGTATCAGGTCCGGCACCCGGGTCTTGGCCTGCTCCTCCAGTACGGCGACTGGGTCTGGCCGGTCCGCAGGCGGCGCCCATTGCGCGTGGCTTGACCGGGACGCAGAGCTGCGCCGCTCCCGGCCCCGGGCCCGCCACTCATCAGGCGTGAGCACCTCGTGCGGCGGCGCGAGAACGCCTGGAGAAATCGCGCTCATGATGTCACTGCCCCCGATCATGACCGTTGACGGCAACCAAGTGCTGCCAGAGAAATCCGCCGAGGACCCAGGCCATCTCAAGGCCTATCACGACTGGATTTTACGTTGACGGCGTCATCACGCATAGTCCCAGGGGCCAACCGAGGCGACACCGGAAGGTAACGATGCACTATCCCACCTGCCGTCGGCATCCTGCATCGGGTCGGCCGCGCGGGTGAACGCACGCAGATTTTCAGTTCTGGCGCCGGAGGGCACGGGCGACGTCGTGGACTGCTTCCCGGCCGTTCGGTTCTGCATCGGCCTTCGCCCGACGGCTGACTGCTCATCGTCTCGGCCGACGATGGAGGGCTGCTCCGCAAACAGCTGCGGCGGCTCCGGGACGGTGCCGTCACCCGCACATCATGGTCACCCGCCGATGGTACCGCCGACAGACGGCCGTACCCGCGTGGAGAGGAGGGCGACAGCCCAGGGGCAGACACCTGACGTTCTTCCGTCACTGTGGGGTAGGCCTCCAAGTGGCGCCATGGTTTGTGTTACCGGCGACGACGGCACAGTCCGGCTGCGGCGACTGGGTGACAGCTACCGGATTGGGAACTGCTGCGCGATGGCGGGTACAGCCGGGTCCGCGCAGCGACCGTCGGACGGCTGCCGGATGGCGCCCCAGTCATCGTCACCGGCGGCGACGACGGCACCGTGCGGGTCTGGCGGCTGGCTGACGGCACCCCGGTGGGGGAACCGCTGCGCGGCCACACCGGCCCGGTGAATGCGGTGGCCGTCGGGCGATTGCCGGATGGCGCCGCGGTCATCGTCACCGGCGGCGACGACGGCATCGTGCGGGTCTGGCCGCTGGCCGACACGACCTTGCTTCTCGCTCTGCTACACCTACCCGCCTCTGGACTTCCGGCGCAGGTCTGGCTTTAGATCGGCGTAGAGCCACTAGCGGGACCGTTCCCAGCGAAAGGCCTCAGCGCCTAGATCAGACCGCAGCGACGAAGGGACGAGTTCGCATGTCCGGATCAGCTAAGGCACCACCGTCCAGCCGGGTACTGCCCCATGAACTGCCAGCTTCCCTGCGCGACTCCGGTCTTGAGAACTGGATCCGTGAACCGCTGGATGACGCCGTTGATCGCAGGCGCCGCATCATCATGCCTCCGGCCACAGCAGTCATCGGCACGCCCGCAGCCTCCTGCCAGGGCGCCCTGCTGGCCGAGGCGCGCCACCCGGACACCGTCTTCATGATGGGAGACAATCCCGCGCTGCCCAAGATGCCCGAGCGCCCCACGCTGAAGGACTTCTTTCTGCTGCGCTTTGGCCAGATCCCCCGGATGCACTTGCTGCAAAGCGCCAGGGTAGCGCGGGAGAACGGGCTCGGCGAGAAGGTGATCATTGCGTGCCTGCTGCACGACATCGCCATCGCCGGGCTGCTGTCGGCCAACCATGGATACTGGGGCGCGCAGCTGGTCGGGCCGTATGTCGATGCGGAGGTCGCATGGGCCATCGAGAAGCACGAGGCACTGCGCTATTTCCCGGATGAGTCAGTGGGATACCGCTACCCGCAGGCATACGTCGACTATTTCGGCCCTGACTATAATCCGCCCGGCTACATCCGCCGAGAGCATGAGGCGGCGCGTCGGCACCGCTGGTACATGACCTCGCGCCTGGTCACCATCAACGACATCTATTCTTTCGACCCCGCCGCGGTAGTTGATTACGACGAGTTCGAGGACATAGTAGGCCGGAACTTCCGACAGCCCGAAGAAGGGCTCGGATTCGACGGCTCCCCAGTAGCACACATGTGGCGGACCATGATCTGGCCAAACAACTTCCTGTAAGCCCCGGCCTAGCGGCGTGAGGTGCCGCCAACACCGGGGCCAAGACGGCTGGCCTAGGGTCTGGGCGGGGAACCGAAGCGACTAGGGTGTGCTGACGGACGCGCGGCGTCGGACGACGCGCAGGTCGCGACGGGCAAGTGCGGCTGCGGCGACGGTGATCACGGCAAGCACGGCGACGATCCACCATTCGGCCGTACCGTTCCCGCCATCGGGGTCGAACCCGAACAGGCCCTCGATCCATGTCGGCCAGAGGGCCGTCACGATCGTCGCCGTCCCCAGAAGGGCTGAGAGAACAATTTCGATCCGCGCCCTTAGCACCACAGACACCTCTTTCGATTGGCAGGTTGCGACTACTCGGACGATGGTTCACGTGCGGACGTACTCCGGACGTAGGGGACGGCCACCCCAGTGAAGCTGCCGCCCAGGCCGCGAATGATGTGATCGTCAGCATCGCTTCGCGATTCTCCCGCCGTGTCTCCGGTCAATCCTGGACGCAGCACTGCAGACCCGCGCGTCAGTCTTTTTGCGCCCGCGCCTGCTGGGCACGCTCGAGCACGGCAGACAGCCGCAGGAGCACTTGCTCCAGCTGGGCCTGAACCTGGCCCGCCAGCTCCACCGCGGGGGCGTTCGGCGGCGCCGACCCGACCACTTCGCGCAGGCTCACCAGGCGGATGTCCAGGGCAGCTCGAGGGACGAAGATGGAGCGCTTGCCGCCACCGTCCGCGAGCAGGTCCGACTCCACGGCCTCCAGCTCCTGCCGCAGCAGGAGATCGGACTCGCTTTCTCCTAGCTCCGAGCGCGCCCGCCGCGCCCGGTTCACGCCGTGGTACAGGTCGGACAGCAGGCCCCAGAGCCGCAGATCCAGCTCGTACTGGGCGGCGACCTGCTCGGGTGTGTAGCGGCTGCGCGGATCGGCGGCGATCTCGAACCCAGCCTCGGCTGCCTGTCCGCCCAGCTCTACGCGCACCGTATAGCGACCTGGTGCCACCGCTGGACCCAGGTTAGCGGCGGCGTCCTCGTCCTCGGGTGGATCGATCTCGATCTGGGTGCCGCGCTCGTGTCGGCCGTCCCAGACGAAGCGGTTCAGACCCGCCCGGCGGTTCGGCACCGGGTCCTTGGGCTTGCCCTTTTCCGGCTTGCGATCCTCGTCTCCCGGCCGCGCTGTCAGCGTCCGGACCTCCCGGCCGACGGCGTCGCGGAACGTGAGCCGCAGCTCGCTGTCGCCGGGGTCCTGGAGTCTGTACAGCACCGCCACCCCGTCGGTTGGGTTCCGGCCTACTCCCACAGGCACGTTCACAGTCTCGGTCCGGCCTGGGAGCTGGCGCTTGTCATAGGCAACCACTACCGGTCCCAGCAGGGAGTAGGAGCGGCGCGCCTCGCCCTTCGCGGGGAACCCCCGATCGGTGATCCAGCGGACCTGGCGGCGGGGCTGGTACAGGTGCAGAGGCGCCGCGTCCAGCTCGTGCCGGTGTTCGCGCAACGCGGGCAGGTCCTCTAGGACCCAGATCGACCGGCCATGGGTGGCCACCACCAGGTCATCGCCCTTGAAGACGAAGTCGTGCACCGGAACCCGCGGCAGCTCGCCGCGGCAGCGCTGCCAGTTTGTCCCGTCGTCGAAGGAAACCAGCAAGCCCAACTCGGTGCCGCACACCAGCAGGCCGCGGTGGGCGGGATCCTCGCGCAACACGTGACAGTACTCGTCCTCCTCCAAGCCCTGGTCCAGCCGCTCCCAGCTGGCGCCGAAGTCCCGCGTCCGCCACAGGTAGGGGTGGAAGTCGTCCAGCATGTGGGCCTCGGCCGCCACGTAGACGGTACCGGCCTCGTGAGACGAGGCCTCGATCATGCGCACCGTCGCCCAGCGGGGCAGGTCGGGCGGGGTGATTTCGGTCCAGGACCGGCCGCCGTCGCGGGTCATGTGGAGTCGGCCATCGTCGGTCCCGGCCCAAAGCTGGCCCGGCGCCAGCGGCGATTCAGCCAGCGCGAAGATGGTGCAGTAGTACTCCGCGCCGCTGTTGTCGGGGGTGAGCCCGCCTGAGGAGCGAAGTTTCTCGGCGTCGTCGCGGGTCAGGTCGGGACTGATTGGTTCCCACGTCTGGCCTTCGTCGGTGGACCGGAAGACGCGGTTGCCGGCCTGGTAGAGGATGCTGGGGTCGTGCGGGGACAGGAGGATCGGCGAGGTCCAGTTGAAGCGGTAGCGGGCTTCGCCTGCCATCGCCGTCTCGTCAGGCCAGACCATGATCGGACGGCTCTCGCCGGTGCTCTGATCGTGGCGCGTGATCAGGCCCTTGTAGTCGCCGGCGAAGATGACGTCGGGGTTATCCGGCCGGACCGCGATGTAGCCGCTCTCGCCGCCACCCACATGGGTGGTGTCCAGCTGGGTGATGGCCCCCCAGCGGGAGTGGCTGGGGAGGGCGATGGTCGTATTGTCCTGCTGGGCCGCGTAGATACGGTAAGGCTCGCGCGTGTCGGTAGTGACGTGGTATAGCTCGGCGGTGGGCTGGTTGTAGAGCGAAGACCAGCTCTCGCCGCCGTCCATGCTCACGCTTGCACCGCCATCGTCCCCCAGGATCATGCGCTGGGGGTCGGCGGGGTCTATCCACAGGTCGTGGCAGTCGCCGTGCTGGACCGGGAAGACGGAGAATACCTTGCCCGCGTCCGATGAGCGCCAGCACTCCACGTTGAGCGCCCACACCGTCTCCTGGTCGACGGGATCGGCGATGACGCGGCTGTAGTACCAGGCCCGCTGGCGCAGATCTGCCTGCTCGGAGAGACGCTCCCAGTGTTCCCCGTAGTCGTCAGAGCGGAGGACAGCGCCGTCCTCGGCCTCGACGATGCACCAGACCCGGCCCGGCCGGGCCCCGGAGGCGGTCACTCCGGCCCGGCCCATGACTCCCTTGGGCATGCCCGGCCGTCGACTCAGGTCGTCCCAGGTGCCGCCGCCATCGATGGACCGCCACAGGCCGCTTCCAGGTCCGCCGCTGTTTAGGTGCCAGGGCAGTCGGCGCCCCTGCCACAAAGTCGCATAGAGGATCCGCGGGTTCCGGGGGTCCATGCATAGGTCCGCCGCCCCCGCGTCCTCGCCACGGTGCAAGACCAACTCCCAGCTGGCGCCGCCGTCGCGGGTGCGGTAGACGCCGCGCTCGGGATTGGGCCCGTGGGCGTGGCCGAGGGCGGCGATGTAGACGATGTCAGGGTCGGTCGGATCGACGAGCACTCTGGAGACGTGGCGGGTCGCCTCCAAACCCAGATGGGTCCAAGTCAGCCCCCCGTTCACCGACCGGTAGACGCCGTCGCCGGATGAGGCGTTGTTGCGGATGGTGCTTTCCCCCATACCCGCGTAGATCACGCTCGGTTCGGAGGGGGCCAGAGCGATCGCGCCCACAGCCGCCCGGTGGAAGAACCCGTCGGACAGGTTGCGCCAGGTGATGCCAGCGTCAGTCGTGCACCAGACACCACCGCCGGTCGAGCCGAAGTAAAAGGTAGACCGCTCCTTGGGATGACCCGCAACTGCAACCACCCGTCCGCCACGGTGAGGCCCGACCAGACGCCACGACAGTTGATCCAGGAATTCACCCACTTGCACAGAGTAACGGGATGCCTAGTTGTGAGGCTGGTAATGTTCACCATCCGGCAGCCAGTCCTTCGGCCGCTCGCTGATCAGATGCGTGGGCGGATCCACGCCACCAGGGCACGCCCGTTCCAGGCCGCTGGCCAGCGCTGCCATCGTGTCCGGCTTGTGTAGGGCCGGGTCGGTCACCGCGGCGATGCGGTCAAGCGCGCTGTCGCCTGGGAGGAAGCCCGCACACCACCTGGCAGCCGACCTGGCACAGGCCATGGCCGCCACCGGCACAGCCGAACCCGACCTTGCCGCAGCACTCGCTTTCGCCGCCTGGCGCGCCATCCACCTGCAGGCCATCCGCGCCATCCTCGCCGGCGAAGACCCGCAACGGTTGCGGCACGGTCCCAGGCCGGATCCCGCTCGGCGCTCAGCGCGGTCGACCAGATGACGGCATAAACCGGGTTGGTGGCCTCCTCTTTCACCCCGGTCACGGCTCAAGGGTTAGCGTCCAGCCGCAGCCGCGCAGATCCGCCGCCACCGGCTACATGTCGGGCAGCCGCGTGCCGAGCGGTTGCGCGCATACCTGCTCGCGCTCAACGGCACTCGGCAGGTGGGCGTGTCCCGCGGCATCCGGCATGGGGTAGCACCGGCGTGCGGCGATCGGCTCGGGCGGCGGCAGCGCGGTGCTGGCCGGTCTGGACGTCGCCGCTCGCGGTGCGACCGTGCTGTCGACCGACCACTGAGCTCGGCCGACAGCGAAGCCAGCGCCCGCTTTTACAGCGAGGTCCTCGCCTGGAGCCTGCGAGGAAGCTCGGCCACTTCGCGGTGCTAAAGGTCAGCGCCGATACCACGTTGGACTTCATCGACTCTGACGCAGGCTTTGACAGGCAGCATTACGCCTTCCTGGTTACCGAGACCGAGTTCGACGAGATCTTCGGCCGGCCCGCGACCAGAACCTGCCCTACTGGTCCGACCCGATGCACCACGACCCGAATCAGGTCAACGCGTGGGACGACGGCCGCGGGGTATATTTCGACGACCCGGACGGGCACCGGCTGGATCATCACTCGTCCCTATGGCAGCGGTGGTACCGAAGCCCAGCACGTGTACCCGATCGTCGCCCCGACCATCGAGCCCTCTGACGGCCCGACCTACCCGCAGAACCTCCACTGAGGGCAAGCGGAACATGGCGGAGCGTCCTGCCCGGATCCCACCGGTGCTGTGGCCGATGTGCCCGGCCGGCTCGGCCGATTGCCGCGGTTGGCCGCGCTGCCTTGTTTGGCATCCTATGGAGCACATCGACTGCGAGGTCATCGGGTCCGGCGACAGCAGGAGCCGTAGCGGATCGTCCGCAGGGCAGCGGCGTTTAGGCGGAGCGGCTTTTTGAGGCATCAGGCGTCGGTGGCAGGCAGCCCGTCTGAGGCAACTACCGGCCCGAAGCCGATGAGCTCGGATGGTCTGGCCAGAAGCGGATTGACTAGGCGCTCGACGGCGGGTCCGAGAGCACCGAGCCCTGCGACGCGGTGCTCTTCACTGTCCCAGAGGTTGAGGACGAACTGTCGCCCTTCCCCGAGATCGACGGTCACGCTACCGAGAAAGCCAGGCTGCGCAGCGTGGAGCCTGTTGAACTCCTCGAGCTGCTCCTGGTCTGCGGCCAGCTTATCGGGATCGAACGAATTGACTCGCAGGACGGCTTGCACGGCTCTCCCTCCCATCTTGGACTTCGGCTGAAACGTAGAGGCGGGATCGCTTCCCGCTATCAGCATGCCACCACCGGAATCCTGGTCGCCGCGGCCGATCCCGTCCGGAAGCGGCCCGGCCGATGTCAGGCCCGCACCGGCGCGATCCTCAACGTCGTCTGCTGGTGGCTGCAGGATGCCGATGAGTTAGGAGGCGCCGCTCCGTCAGTTCGGGGTATGGAAGTCGTGCCAACGCCATGGAAAGGACACAGTCATGGCAGTCGAGCTCAACCCCTATCTGTTCTTCCCAGGCAACACCGAGCAGGCCATCGCCTTCTACCAGCAGGTTTTCGGTGGCCAGGTCACCATCACCCGCCGGGACGATGTCGATCCCACCGCGACCGCCGACGAAAAGAATCAGGTGGTCAACGCCCTGCTCACCGGCGGTGACATCACCCTGCGGGCCAGCGACCTCCAGGACACGAGTAACGACCCGCAGACCCGCAGACCAGCATCGAACTATCCCTCATCGGCACCGACGAGGAGCGGCTGCGGGCCCTGTTCGACGGCCTGGCCGCCGACGGCACGGTCAGGGCCCAGCTGGAGCGGCAGTTCTGGGGCGACACCTTCGGCGCTGTCACCGACAAGTACGGCATCGGCTGGCAGGTCAATATCGGTGCCGCTGGCACCTGACACGCCTTCGCGCGGGGCCTTCCCCGGGCCCGGGATTTAAGAAGCTCAGTCGTGCCTGAGACAGCCCCCGTGAGGACTGCCCTGGCTGGCTTACATCCAGCCGGGCGTGAGTGGCTTCAGGGAAGCCCCGACCCGCTGGCTTGTCGATTCGGAATAAGTCTCTTCGTGAAGTGAGTGTGTACGCCAAGCGGCGCGCGGTCATGGCCATGAACCCCTGCATTTTGGGGGTGCGAATGTGGCCGCGTCCGGTCCCGGACAGATGGGAGAAGCACATGGGAAAGATCCGAGTGCACGAGTTCACCACCCTAGACGGCGTCATCGACGAGCCGCGGTGGACATTCGACTTCGGCTTCGACCCGAAGATGGGCACGGCCATTGCCAAGGCCATGGGCGGTTGCGACGCGATCCTGCTCGGCCGGGTGACCTACGAGATGTTCGAGCCTGCCTGGTCGGAACGTACCGCGGAGGACGACCCCGGCGCGCCGTTCATGAACGACACGACAAAGTACGTGATCTCCTCGACGCTGACGAATGCTACGTGGCGCAATTCTGAGATCGTCGGCCCGTACGATCCCGGCGCCATCAGGAGGCTCAAAGACCGGGTGGATGGTGGCCTCTATGTCAGCGGCAGCGGAACCCTCGTTCGCGCCCTCCTAGGCGACAACCTGGTGGACGAGCTTCATCTGTTCGTCTACCCGATCACCCGGGCGGGCGGCACGAGGTTGTTCGGTCCGGAGACCGGAGCGCGTAAGTGGGCGCTGGCCGATTCGCAGACCTACGACAACGGCGTTGTTTACCTGAACTACGCCACGGTTTCGTAGACGCCCTATATACGTGACAAGCATTCGGCCTTGCAGCCTGATCGAGGCGGGGCCATCCCAGGAAGGGACCCGGGATTGATCCGCTCACTTTTGGCACGCGGGCCGACCGCCAAAGATGTGGCCGACTCTGCACGGTCGTCTGGAGAATAGCTCTGGCACAAGCCAGAACCGGATGATCTGCGCGCCGCGGCCTGTGAGTGCGGCACTGGTCTTGGTAGCGCCAGATTCGGCAGGCGCCCTCAGCAGGGTCAGCCGCAAGACTGGCGGCATCGCATCATGCGCAAAGGGTTCGTGTCCGAGACGGACTTGAACCCGCCTGCCTGTGACCTGCGACTTTACGGGGTCCGGCTCAGCTTAGGAACGAATAAGCGTAGGTCAGAGACGTACGACTGTGTCCGAGGACCGACACGCACCTTACGCACATGATCGACATCGCCCTGACCACAGAGTTTTCGCTGGCTACTGGCGGTGCGCGATGAACGGCGCGGATCGGGTCATCAGGTGGTCGACGGCGCTTGCCGTGCTCGGGGTCGCGGCGGTGGCCGCGGTGGCTTCCTATGAGCATGCCTACGATCTCGTGCGAGCTCACGGTGAGTCAGGGCGGACGGCTCACATGGTCCCGCTCACGGTGGACGGGCTGATATATGCCAGCTCGATGGTGATGCTCGACTCAGCGCGGCGGAAGATGCCGGTTCCGGCGCTGGCGCGGTGGCTCCTCGGCTTGGGCATCGCGGCGACGCTTGCAGCTAACGTCGCCCACGGCTTGGGCGATGGTCCGATCGGCGCCGCCGTGGCCGCGTGGCCGGCGGTCGCGCTGATCGGTTCCTACGAACTCCTCATGTTGGTCATCCGCGGTTCTCAGATATCGACGGACGGCTCCTCTGGCGCTGAGCATGAGGTGGACCCGCTAGAGGCAGCAGCCGCCAAGGCGTTCGCCGAGCAGCTTGCGGCTGACCTGGTTCCCTCGATCCGTACCATTCCTGCTCAGCTTCATGTCGGCCAGCCACGTGCACAGCGGCTACGCGATTATCTTGCTGCGCGGGCTAAGACGCCAGGTCAGGATCCGCCGCCCAACCGGACCATCAATCTGCGGGACTTCGTTAGGGGAGCTGGCTTCCCGCCTACTCTCTAGCCATGCCGGACGAGTCAGCTTTTGCTCGTACACCTACCTTGAGGGCTGGGCGTTCTCAGCATCGAGAGCCACCTTCCACCGTGGCATCAGGTACGCGAGCGAACCGACCAGTGCGGCCGCCACGAACAGGAGCGCTCCCCACCAGTGCCCGGAAGCGCAGAAGATGGACCCCAGGGCCACCAGCCAGATGGCAACGAGAGAACGTATGATTGCGACGCCCTTGACATGACGTCGGCCAAACTCCGTAGAGATGCGGGCGACGATCCACGGAGCTGGCCTGGTCGGTGGTTGCATGGTCTCGTCGCCTTGCTGGCGCTCAGCCAGGGGACGGTTGGTCGGTGCGCGCATTGCGATGCCTCCTGTGTTCTTCGGCGCCGGCTACTCCGGCCGCCTGCATCTCGATCCTCATCCTCGATGAGCGAGAAATCGACCGAGGGAGCACCCGGACCTGAGGTACGGCTAGCACGGTCCCTGTCAGGTTCCGGTACGCGGCCGAGCGCTTGACCATGGCGCCACGCGCTGAATCGCCATTCGGGCCGTCCTGCCGGACGACGCATCACCAGCTGATGACCGGCCGTCGGCGGCGGGGCAGCGGGCAGTGCGATGAGGGGCGGCAGATCTGTCGTCACCCGCCCTCTCAATGCCCTCAGCAGCTCTGGCGCCGGCAGCCGCGCTCGTCAACGGCACCCCAGGCGGGCCCTGCTCGCTCGCGTCCTCCGGACCTAGACGCCGACCGAGGCAGCAACGTGAATGCCGTCCGCCGAAGACTGGCACGGACAGAGGCGACACCGCGCCTCGCCGGGCTGTCGCCCGGGCCTGCAATGATTTCCCCGTGCCCGCTAATTCAACCTATTTAATGAAAGGAACTGAAATCTCGCGCGGAAAGCGGTATAGGCCGTATTTGCCCAAATGGCGACTGCTTCCCTTTCCCGGGACTGGATTTATGGCGTCAATTCCTGGATTATGGGAAAGATAGCGTTATTCCCTGATAAGCCTGCCGCGGAGATGACCTGGATGTGCGCGGCGCCGATGGGAATGCTCTTGGCTGGCGGGCGACCGCCGGATGGGATGTCCTGGCGCGGTGGGCGGATGGCCTGGGCCGCCGCCAGAGGGCGGAGCCGGGCCGCGGGCTGCTGCGGTTCGCGTTCTACGGGCGGGTCTCGACCGAGGACTGGCAGGACCCCGAGTCGTCGCGGGCGCGGCAGCTGCAGCAGGCGGTAATGCTGACGGCGGGGCGCGGGGTGATCGCGGCGGAGTTCTTCGACGCGGGGCAGAGCCGGGTCCTGTCGTCGGCACGGCGCCCGCAGGCGGCCGCGCTGGTCGCGCAGCTCGCGGACCCGGACCGGGGGTGGGACGCGATCGTGGTCGGGGAGTACGAGCGGGCGTTCTACGGCAGCCAGTACGCGTCGATGGCGCCGCTGTTCGAGCACTACGGCGTCTCGCTGTGGATGCCAGAGGTCGGCGGCCGGGTCGACTGGCACGCCGAGACCATGAGCAGACGATGCTCGCCCTCGGCCTGTCGTCCAAGCGGGAGGTCACCCGGACCAGGATCCGGGTCCGGACCGCGATGGCCGCGCAGACCCTGGAGCAGGGCCGGTACCTGGGCGGCCGGCCGCCATACGGGTACCGGCTCGGGGATGCGGGACCGCATCCGAACAAGGCGCACGCCGCGTGGGGCAGGCGGGCGCACCGGCTCGAACCGGACCCGGAAACAGCGCACGTCGTACAGTGGATGTTCGCCCAGCGGCTGGCCGGGCACAGCGCCGCCCGGATCACCCGCGCCCTCAACGACGCGGGAGTGCCGTGCCCGTCCGCATCTGACCCGGGCCGCAACCCGCACCGCACGGGAGCAGCATGGACTCTGCGAACCGTCGCCGCGATCCTGGCCAACCCCCGCTACACGGGCCGGCAGGTGTGGAACCGGCAGCGGACCGACTTCGACCTGACCGACCCGGCCGACACCAGCCTCGGGCACCGGCAGGTGCAGCGGTGGAACCTGCCCGAAGGCTGGGTCATCTCCACGCATCCCGCGCACGCGGCACTGGTCAGCGAGGCCGACTTCGTCAAGACCCAGGACACGACCACGCCGCGCGGCCCGGCCGGGCCGGGCCGGCTGCACGATGCTACCTGCTGGCCGGTCTCCTGACATGCAGGCGGTGCGGGCGGCGCCTTGAATCAGCGTGGTCCAACGGAAAGCCCGCCTACCGGTGCCGCCACGGCCACACCAGCGCTGCCCGGCCGGAACCAGACGGCCGGCGAACACCTACGTCCGCGAGGACCAGATCCTGCCCCACCTGGCCGCGATCGCCATCTTGCTCGCCGGCCCTGCCGGTATCCCTTCCTGCGGGAACCGCAGCCCAGTCCAGGTGACAGGTCCGGCCGCTGCGGCCGCCCTCATCGACCGGCTGCGCGCCGACGGCGTCGTCCTCACCTACGACCCGGACAGCCGGACCCTGAGCGTCGACGGTCACGATGCGCTGTCCGTCACTATTGGCAAAGGCCGCTGACCAGCCGAACCAGCGAAAAGAGCCCCGCCTAGCGAGAAAGGGATGAGAGAGCACCCGCTGCGGCCGGAGGCCGAGTGCAGGTGGCGATCAAGCATGCCCGGAAACGGCCGCTTATGGGGATTTAACGTGTCCGAGACCGACACGCACCTTACGTACATGATCGATATCGCCCTGACCACGGAGTTCGTTCTGCCTCCTCGCGGCGGGTGGTGACAACTGCAGACGGGGTGATTAGGACGATGACCACGGGCGGGGACGCTGGCGACGGCTGGCGCGCCGTAGATGCGAGGCGGCCTCCTATGCGCTCGCTCAGCCGAGACCGATCGCGTCTCGCGCTGTGGCTGCCCGCCGTGAAGGGACGCATAATCAAGTCCTGGTTCAATCACGGCAGCGTAGGCCGACCAGGGCCTGTCTGTTGGAGAGCGTCATCGACTGCAGTCCGCGAGCTCTGGTCGGCCCTGGCGCGGTCGGCCGCTAGTCAGAGGTCGTAACGGGGATCACTTATAGCGGTAAACGATGCGCCCTTGCGACCAGTCC
>NZ_JBARCR010000072.1:0-2953 GCF_049794275.1 Trebonia sp. | reverse complement strand
GGCGAGCGCCGTGCGCAATCGCGTACCGGCAGGGACGCCGGCGTCGCGCCGGACGCGGGGACGGCCGCGGAGCGCCGGATCCGGATCGGGTCGCCCGCCTCGCTGCTGGCGGTGGTGCCCGTGCTGCTCGGGTTCGAGCCAGGCAACAGCATGGTCGTGATCGGCGTAGAGCAGCCCGGTGCGGAGGTCAGGCTCACGCTCCGCTATGACCTGCCCGATCCGGGGCTGGCCCCCGCGGTGGCCGCGCACGCCATGAGCGTGCTCACCGCGCAGCGCATCCAGACCGCGGTCGCGGTGGGGTACGGTCCTGAGCACCTCGTCTCACCGGTCGCCGCGGCGCTGCGGGACTGCGCGCCGGGGGCCGGCGTTACCGTGACCGAGCTGCTCCGGGCGGAAAACCAGCGTTACTGGTCCTTCGTGTGCGGAGACCCAGCCTGCTGCCCGCCAGAGGGCAAGCCGTTCGACGTGAGGGACCATCCGGCTGCCCGGGCCATGGCCGCCGAGAGCGCCAGGGTGCTGGCCAGCAGGGACGCGCTGGCGGCTACGGTCGCGCCGGTCACCGGAGCTGCCGCCGGACAGATGCGCCAGGCGACCAAGGAAGCCGAAGAACAGATCGCCAGGGCCATCGCGCGGGCGGCGCGGTCCGGCCGGAAGGCGTCCGTCCGCCGCCTGATCGCCACCGTCGGCCTGCCCGCGGTCTCCGAGGGCATCCGCCGCTACCGCGGCGGCAGGCGCCTCGAACCAGAGGAAGCGGCCTGGCTCACGGTCGTGCTGCGTGACCTCCGGGTCCGCGACGACGCGTGGTCACGGATGCGACCAGAGCACCGCGAGGCGCATACGCGGCTGTGGACCGACCTGACCCGGCTGGCCCAGCCCGGGTACGTCTGCGCCCCGGCTGCACTGCTCGCGTTCGTGGCGTGGCAGTCGGGCAACGGAGCGCTCGCGAATGTCGCGCTTGACCGGGCGCTGGCGGAAGACGCGAACTACTCGATGGCCGTGCTGCTCAGGCAGGTCATCGACTCCGGCGCGCCACCGTCGCTGGCCCGCCTTCCGATGACCCCGGAGGACGTGGCGGCCAGCTACGACGCCCTTGAAGCCAGCGACGAAGCGGACGGCGAGATCAGCGACGAAGCGGACGAGCCAGCGGACGATGACGATGAAGACGTCCCCGCAGGTGAGGCGTAACGCAGTCGTCCCGCGGTGACGGGCCGGTTCAGTGCCTCGCCAATCGGCCGGAAGTGAGGCTCGAGCCGACAGTAACGGTCCGTGGGGCGGTATGTGGCGGTGTGGCCCGATGCCCTACGCGGTAGCGCGGCGGAACAGCAGCCGGGCCAGGCGCCTCACCGGAGCGATGGCAGCGGCTGGTGTCCTCGGCGATCTGCGCGAGGACCTCGGCGGGCAGCTTCAGGTCCTCGTGATGGTCCATGAACAGTGCCATGTCATGCTCCTGTCCTTGGGTTGGGCGGCGTGGCCGCCGCCGCGTGAGATCAGGCGGTGGTGGCGTGCACCTTGCGGGCAGCCAGCGCGCGGTCCAGGACCACCGCGACGGTGGCGGCGACCAGCGCGGCGCCGATGGCGATCAGGGCGATCTGCCAGCCGGGCATGCCGCCCGCGGCGACGGCGGCAGTAGCCGGGGACGTGGCCGGGTAGGTGGGCACGAAGGCAGGCCGGCCGTCCGGGAGCGGGCGGTTGACGGCGAGCGCGGCGGGCGCGGCGGCAGCCGATGCAAGCAGGGCACCGGCGAGTACGCCGGCCAGCCGACGGATGCGATGGATCGGGTTCATCATGTTCTCCTTCACGCGCACGATGCGGTCGATCGGGCTCAGTGTGCGCACAGGCGCGCGGCGCCTGCCATTCGCCGTTCTGCGTATGCCCAGGCCACCCCGGCCGGGGTACCGTGGATGAAGCCGAGGGAAGGGGGGCGTGATGACGGCGACCCTCACGGCCAGCGGGCGCGACCTGCGCACCCTGGCGGGGATCGTCAGCGAGGACCGCGGCGAGCCCCCGGCACACGGGCTGGCGCCGTCCCTGCTCGATGACCTGTTGGGCCTGATCCGCTGCGATTTCCTGTCATTCGTCGGCATGGACACCGCCCAGCAGGCGGACCGGTTCGCGCAGACGGCCCCCCTCGAACCCGGCGACGACTGGCAGGAGACCGAGGAGGACATCGCGCGGTTTTGGAAGCACTACTGGGACAGCCCCTGCTGCAGCTACCCCGACCAGACCGGCGACCTGCGCAGCGTCACGAAGATCTCGGACTTCTACTCGGCCCGGCAGTGGCACAACACCGGAATGCACAGCGACTACATGCGGGAGATCGAGCACGAGATCATGGTGTGCCTGCCCGCTGGCCCCGGGTGGATCGCCGATCCCGGGCGGCGGGACGGCGGGCCGAGCGTGCGGCTGCTGTTCTTCCGCGAGGCCGGCCCGGATTTCTCCGAACGCGACCGCGCGCTGCTTACCCTGCTGCGCCCGCACCTGCACCAGGCCTACCTGGACGCGGAGCGCCGCCGCCGGGGCGCACCGCAGCTCACCCCCCGGCACTGGGAACTGCTGCACCTCGTGGCCGCCGGGCACACCAACGCCCAGATCGCCCGCCGCCTCGGCGTGTCGGAGGGAACCGTGCGCAAGCACCTGGAAAACATCTACGCCAGGCTGCACGTCTCCAGCCGCACCGCCGCCGTCACCCGCGCCTTCCCAGACCGGGACACATAGGGACTGATGACCCGGCTGCCGGCCAGCTACGACGCACTGGAGGCCAGGGACGAGGCCAGCGGCGAAGCCGGCGAGCAGGCACACCCTAACGACGACGAAGACGCCCCCACAGCAGGTGAGGCGTGACGCAGCAGCCCGACGGCGACCCGATACACTGCCTGAGCCGTTCGTCCCGTTCGGTACGCAGCTTGCCCACTTTGTACTCCTGTGCGCATCCTTGTGAGAACCACAGGACGCA
>NZ_JBARCR010000071.1:0-8704 GCF_049794275.1 Trebonia sp. | reverse complement strand
ACGCTCGCGTTGGCGCTGCTGGGGGAGCGGGCCGAAGAGCTGCTCAGCTACCACACGAGCCACGGAACGCACCCGGTGCTTGCGGGCGCCAGGGCGCAGGTCACCTGCCGCAGCAGGTACACCGAGGACGCGCTCGCCCGCGCCGCCGGCAGTGGCGTCACCCAGTACGTGATCCTCGGGGCCGGCCTGGACTCGTTCGCCTACCGGAGCGGCGGCCTGGCCGGCGGACGCCGGGTCCGGATGTTCGAGGTCGATCATCCGGCTACCCAGGACTGGAAGCGCCGCGCGCTCGCGCACGCCCGGGTGACCGTGCCAGACGGGGTCACGTTCGTGCCGGCGGACCTGGCCACCGGCGCGCTGCCCGGCCTCCTCGCCGCGGCGGGCTTCGACGGCTCGGCTCCGGCCCTGGTCAGCTGGCTCGGCGTCACCATGTACCTGACCAGGGACGCGATCGCCGCGACGCTGGCCGTGGTCGGCGCGCTCGCGCCGGGCAGCGAGGTCATCGCCGACTACGTGCTGCCCGCGGAGCTGCGCGACGACGCGGGCGACACCTACGGCAGCCTCGTCGCCCAGGCGTCCGCCGAGCGTGGCGAGCCGTGGCTGTCGTGCCTCGCGCCGGATGAGATGGCGGACCTGGCACGGGCGGCGGGACTCGGCACCGTGCGCACCGTCTCGCAGCGTGACGCGATCCCGGCCGCGCTGTGGCAGCGCTCGGACGCGCTGCGCCCCGCGGACCTCGCGATGCTGCTGCACGGCACGGTCCCGCCACGCGGATAACACCGTCCCGCCACGCGGATAACACGGTCCCGCCGCGTGACTAACGGGATAACAGCACGTCGCGCCTGAGCTGCGGGAAGACCTTCGACACCTTGCCCAGCAGGTAGTCGCCGTAGCTGCCGGTGAAGGCGCGCAGGTCCTGGCCGTCCCAGCGGCGCTGGCCGTCGTCTCCGGTGGCGGCGCGGCCGGGCAGCGGGGGAACCTCGGCGGCGAATCCCGGGTCGAGGAAGAACGGGAACGACAGCCGCGGGTGGCCGCTGAGGTTGCGGACCCGGTGCGGCGTCGACCGGTACCAGCCGCCGGTCAGCCGGTCCAGCATGTCGCCGATGTTGCAGACGAACGTGCCGGGGACCGGCGGGGCCTCGATCCAGCCCTCCGGCGCGGCGATCTGCAGGCCGCCGCTGTCGTCCTGGGCGAGCAGCGTCAGCAGCCCGTAGTCGGTGTGCTCGCCGACCCCCCAGCCGGCGGCCTCCGGCGGCGGCGGCGGGTAGCTGAAGATCCGGAACAAGATGGTCGGATCCGCGGTGTACCCGTCTGCGAAGTACCCGGCGTCGAGGCCGAGGCTCAGCGCCACCCCCGCCAGCACCGACTGGCCGAGGCTGGTCAGCGCGTCCAGGTACGACAGCACGAGCTCCCGCAGCCGCGGGACCTGGCGCGGGAACAGGTTGCGGCCGTGCAGCGGCAGGCCGGCCAGCACCCGCGGGTCGTGCTCGGGCAGCTCGGTGCCGAAATAGAGCCCTTCCTTCAGGTCCGGCCGCCCGGAGGTGAGCTCGCCGCCGACCGGGAAATAGCCCCGCCAGGCCCGGCCGCCCCGCGCCATGGCGATCTCCGTCTTGTCCGCCGCGGGCAGGGCGAAGAACTCGGCGCTCGCGCCGGCCAGCTCATCGAGCAGCTCCGCGGGCACGCCGTGGCCGGTCACGTAGAAGAAGCCACGGTCCCGGCACGCCGCCTGGATCTGCTCCGCCACCGTGCCCGCGACCACGGTGCCCGCGACCACGGTGCCCGCGACCACGGTGCCCGCGCCGCCGCCAGCAAGCGGCGCCACGTCGATGACCGGCAGCGCCGGAGAACCTGTCATGCGCCCATCCTCCCCTAGGCGATTGATTCCAGGGGATCGAGGGTTGTGGTCATGGCCCGTGGCAGCCAGGTCGGGGGTGTCTCAGACGATCAGGCGGCGTAGTCCGTTTGGTGCGTCCGGCGAAGGTTGCGGGCGGTGCGGTCGGAGACGCGGCGGGGCCAGCGGTTGCGGGTCAGGCACCGCTGGTGTCGATTAGGGCGCCGAGGCCGTCGAGGACGCGCTGCAGGCCGAAGGTGTAGGCGTGGTCGGGGTCATAGGCTGCGCCGTGAGCGGCGCCTGCGGCGGCGCCGACGCGGGAGGCCGTGGGGTACTTTGCCTCGTCGAAGACCCGGGCGAGCAGGGGGGCGTTGGCGGCCCACCATTGCTCCTCGCTCATCGCGCTGTCCTGCCTGGCGGCGTTCGCCTCGGCGGCCGAGCGCGCGGCGGCCTGGACGAAGCCGAGCAGGAAGGTGAGGGCGGCGTCCATCTCGACGTCGTCGAGCCCGAGGCCCTCGAACGCGGAAAGTTCGTGCTCGTATTTGGCCATGAGTCCGGGGCCGAGCGGGGGCCGGGTGGTGGAGACCTCGGCGATCCAGGGGTGCCGGGTGAACAGGTCGCGGTTCTCGTGGGCGACGGCGGCCAGGCGCTCGCGCCACGGCATGCCGGACAGGTCGCCGCGCGGCATCTGGCGGTAGACCGTGTCGAGCATCAGGTCGAGTAGTTCGGCCTTGCCGGGCACGTAGGTGTACAGCGACATCGGCACCACGCCGAGGCCGTGAGCGACCGCGCGCATGGTGACTGAGCCCAGGCCGTCGCTGTCCGCGAGGGCGATCGCGGCCGCGGCGACCCGTTCGAGGCTCAGGCCCTGGCGCGGTCCGCGCCGCGAGTCCGCGGGGCCGGGCTCGCGCCAGAGTAGTTCGAGGGTGCGTGCCGGGTCGCCGCCGCTGCTGTGTTCGGTGGGCATCGGAACATTCTCCCGCCTACTTTTGTTGTACGCAGTACACTGTACTAGATACAGTGTTGATTGGAGTCCCGATCGCCCGGACCGAGGAGCCCTCCCATGCAGATCACCGCTTCCGCCGTATCCCTCAACGTCGCCGATGTGCCCGCCTCCGCCGCATTCCTGGCCAGCCACTTCGGCTTCCGGCAGGACATGGCGGCAGACGGCTTCGCCTCCCTGGCACGCGAGGACGCCGGGATGAACGTCGTCTTCCTGCGCCGAGGGCTGCCCTTGCTGCCCGAGGACCAGCGTGATACCCACGCCGCCGGCCTGATCCTGGCGTTCGTCGTCGAAGACCTCGAGGGTGAGCTGGCCCGCCTGCGCGAGGAGGGCGTGGACATCACCATGCCGCTGCGCGAGGAGCCCTGGGGTGAGCGCGCGTTCCAGGTCACCGACCCCAATGGCGTCATCGTCCAGCTCCTCGACTGGAACGCGCCGGCCGGCCAGTGACTGAGCGGCCGGGGCGGCGGACCACCTGCCGTCCCAGCCGCAAGCCAGGACACGGGCGTGCGCCAAGAGCGCCCCGCCCCGCCATCCCGCATCGCACATGGAGGCACGTTGTGACCGAGCGGACCACCAGGGGCTGGCCCGGCCTCAAGCACATCCGGCGGCCCAGGACCCGGCGAGGCTGGCTGATCACCATCGCTGCCAGCGGCGCGATCCTCGCACTCAAGCTCACCCTGGGCCTCGGCGTTCTCGCCCTGGTCGTGCACCTGCTGACGCATTGACCACACCCGGGCGACCGCTCGCATAGGCCTGGCGGCGGGATGTTCTCACCCGGCGATGCCCCAGTGGGACGCGGGCGCCGAGCCGATGTCGCGGCCTGAGCCCTTGCCTGCCCAGAGCGTCGAGGCCCACAGCGTGATCCTTGCCCTGGCGTCCCTCCATCCCGCGCCAGACCTAGAGGCACGGTGGACACCGATCTGGACACCCTGGCAACCGCGCTGTTCGTGAAGACCGGCGAGCTGCTGGATAGCTCGCCGCAGCTCGCGCCGTGGCGTCCGAGGCACATCACCGGGCAGGTGATCGCCGTCAACGGCGGCGCCAGGACGACGCGCTAGAAGCTAACTGACGAGACGGCTGGCGAACTGACGCGATCCGCTGAGCGAAATAGTGAACCAGACGGTCTTGCCCAGGTCCCCGGCAGCGGGGATGACGCCCCAGGACTGAGCGAGCATGTCGGTCAGCCACAGGCCGTAGCCGCCTTCAGGCCCGGGGTCGCGCAGCACCGGATCGCCGGGTCCGTCGTCGGTGACCTCGATCCTGGCGATCCCGTCCGCGATCGAGATCCACAGCCGGGCCGCGGACTTGGCGTGGACGAGGGCGTTCGTCACGAGCTCGCTGGCCATGAGCTCACCCGCCTGCTGGCACCAGGCGCTTGCGCCCATGTCGGCCAGAAAGCCGCGAGTGAACTGCCTCGCTACAGCGGGAGCATGCCGGCTGGCGCCGAGCTGCCGTCCCGTGATCCGGACTCCGGTCTCCTGATCCAGACCCGCGCTCATCGTCGCCTCCTTGATCGGTGTTTCCCGTCCGGCCATCGCCGTACAGCGGGCTACCCGGTGTCCGCCGCACCAAACCGGTTTGGTGGTGAGCTGCGCTAGCCGAGGGAGGGCTGAGCTAGCTGAGGTGCGGCAGCAGGCCGGTGATCGAGTCCAGGATGAGCGGCGACCCCGGCAGGCCGGTCTGCGACGGCACGGCCTCGAGCTCGGCTCTCGTCGACTCGCCGGTCAGCACGCCGGCCACGATCCCCGCGCCCGCCCGCAGGCCGGATTCGACGTCGCTTGTCGTGTCGCCGACGACCGCCAGCTCGTGCACCGAGCCGCCGCCGAGCCGCAGCAGCGCGGTGAGCGGCATATCCGGCCACGGCCGGCCGCGGCCGGCGTCGGCGGGGGACAGCACCAGGTCCACCAGCGATCCCCAGCCGAGCTCCGCGATGATCGCGTCCCGCGTCGCGGGGGAGAAGCCGGTGCTCAGGCACACCTTGATCCCGGCGGACCGGCAGTGCGCGAACAGCGCTTCCGCGCCGGGTATCGCCGCCACCTCACCGCCACTGACCGCCGCCGCGTAGTGCGCCTCGAACGCCGCGTTCGCCGCCTGCGCGGCGCCCTCGGAACCGAGGATGTGCCGGAACACCTCGATCTTCGACTGGCCCATGGTCGCCCTGACGTACTTCATCGCCGTGACGAACTCGGCGACGGGCAGGTTGAAGCTGGTGATCGCGTCGGTGAACGTGGCCATCACGATGCCGTCGTCCCTGACGGTGGTGCCTGCCATGTCCAGGCAGGCGACGGAAATACGGCGCTGGCTCATGGCAG
The DNA here is from genome assembly GCF_049794275.1 of Trebonia sp. Lineage (NCBI taxonomy): Bacteria > Bacillati > Actinomycetota > Actinomycetes > Streptosporangiales > Treboniaceae > Trebonia > Trebonia sp. The sequence goes on along the minus strand of NZ_JBARCR010000071.1, from coordinate 3,555 downwards.
GAACGTCTCCTCGGCGATCGCGGGCGAACAGGTCATGCCGCGTCCGCCCGGGCCGGTGACGAGCACCACGCCGGGCGCGACCACGGATCGGTGGTAAAGGTCGGACGTGCCGGTCACCTCGCTGTAGACGCCGGCCCACCGGCGCAGCACCCGGGGCAGCGGGCGGCCGAGCAGCGCCTCGGCGCGGGCCCGCAGGTGGTCGTAGGGCTCCTCGTCCACGTCGAAGGCGAACGGCTCGTCGTAGGAGTGGGTGTCCCCGATGGTCAGCCCGCCGTCGGCGCGCTGCACGAGCAGGAGTTGCGCGCGGCTCGCCGCGGCCACCGGGGTCTGCGGCCCGAGCAGGGCGAGCGACGGCACGTCGTAGGCCGGGTAGTAGCGCAGCGAGTCGCCGTCCGCGACCGACGTCGTGAGCGACTCGGGGAACGGCGCGGTCTGCATCATCTGCAGCCGCACCCGCCGCAGGTGGTGCACCGTGGCCGCCAGGTGCGGCCCGGCCACGCCGGTGAAGTTCGCCCCGGTGCACAGCACCACGAGGTCACCGCGGTACCACCGGCCGCGCTGGTCCCGCACTCCGTGCGCGACGACCTCGACGGCCTCCCGGCCGGGCAGCCACTCGTACCCCGGCCCCGCCAGCGCCGTGTTGGCCAGCCCCGTGCTGGCAAGCATTGAGCGCAGCGCGGGGAGCGCGACCCGCGGCTCCACGATCGCGTCGGCCCGGCAGTACAGCCCGCCGAGGAACTCGCCCCGCAGCGCCGGGTTCACCGCGCGCACGCCGTCGGGGTCGAGCAGCTCGAAGTCGCGCTGCTTGGCGTCGGGCAGCTCTGCCGCCTCGCCGAGCACGCGCAGCTCCGCCTCGCGGGTCGCGAGCGTCAGCGACCCGGCGGGCCGGAACCCGGTGCCGGGAGCGGACGCGGCGATCTCCTCCCACAGCTCCCGTGCGCGCAACGCCAGCGCGAGCTCGGGGCCCGCTCGCCGTCCGCTCACCCAGACGAGGCCGAAGTTCCGCACGCTCGCCCCGCGCGCCTCTGGTTCCCGCTCCAGGTGCACCACGGAGAACCCGCGGCGCCGTGCCATGACGGCGTGCATCGTGCCGAGCACGCCGCCCCCGACGATCACCACCCGCTGCTCAGCCACAGATGACGAGTATAACTTGTATAGCCAACTTTGGGCTATGACGGGGCAGCGGACGTCCGGGACAGTGCGTTGACGGCGACGGAGTTGCGGATGCTGAACGCTGTCAGTGAGCCCACGTACCGGTCGTCGGACCACTCCACCGGCTGCCCGGAACGGTCCGTCGTGAACCGCCGCTCGCGCAGCAGCGGTACCCCAGCCCGCACGCCGAGCAGCCGGGCGTCCTCGGCGGACGCGGGCACCGCGTCGATCACGTGCTCGGCGTCGGTGAACACCACACCGAACGCCTCGAGCCGCTCGGTGATCGAGTCGACGGACAGGTCCATCTCGGCGACGAGCGTGCCCACCTGGTCGGGATAGGCGGCGCGCTCCACCATCACGGGACGTCCTGACAGCAGCCGCACCCGGACCAGGGACCAGACGTGGAAGCCGGCGGGCAGCGCCAGCCGGTCGGCCTCGGCCTCGGTGGCGGGGCGCCGCTCGAGGGTCACCACGCGGCCGCCGGGCACCTCGCCGATGGCTCGTGCCCAGCGGGAGAACGACAGCAGCTCGCCGAAGCTCTGCACCCGCGGGCCGCCGATCACCACCCGGCGGGCACCGCGACGGGAGGCGATCACGCCGTCCGCCCGCAGCGCGGCGAACGCCTGCCTTATCGTGCCACGAGACACCGAATACCGCTCGGCCAGCTCGCTTTCCGAAGGGAGCTTGGTGTTCGCCGGGTAAGTGCCTGCCGCGATGGCCGCCTTGATATCTTCGGCCACCTTCCGGTACAGCGAGGACCCGGTCATGCACACAAAGAGTACTTGGCCTGATGCCATACTTGCTGCCAGCCCCGCGGTCCGGGGCTATCGTTAGCCTTGATAAAGCCCGTGTTTCCGCGGGGGCGGCGGAGGTCACCGATGACCAGCGACAAGGACGGCAACCGGTACACGGTTGCCGACATCGACATCACCCGGCCGAACGTAGCGCGCGTTTACGACTGTTTTCTCGACGGGAAAGACAATTTCGCCGCGGACCGCGAGTTCGTGCGGCAGGCCCTCGAGATCGCGCCGAAGGCGGGGATGTCCGCGAAAAACAACCGCGCGTTCCTGAGCCGGGTGGTCCGCCACCTCGTCGCCGATGTCGGCCTCACGCAGCTGCTCGATATCGGCTCGGGGCTGCCCACCCAGGGCAACGTGAGCGAGGTCGCGCACGCGATCGACCCGACGGTGCACGTCGTGCACGTCGACAACGATCCGATCGTCTACACGCACAGCAAGGCGCTGCTCACCGACTCGTGGACCACCGACATCGTGGTCGGCGACGTCCGCAAGCCCGCCGAGATCCTGGCCGACCCCGACGTGCGCAAGCTGATCGACTTCGGGAAGCCCATCGGCCTGCTGCTGTTCGCGATCCTGCACCACGTCACGGACGACGATGAGCCGGGACGGATCGCCGCCCAGCTGCGGGACGCGATGCCCGACGGGAGCTACCTCGCGCTCTCCAGCCTGCGGCTGCCAGGACCCGAGCTGCCAGAACTGCGCGCCGTGACCATCGAGGGCGAGAAGCTCCTGGTGGGCACGCTCGGCAGCGGGCGCTGGCGGGAGGACGAGGAGATCCTCACCTGGTTCGGCGACTGGGAACTGCTCGAGCCCGGCCTGGTGTCCATCCTGGACTGGCGCCCCGCGCCGGGGACGTTCATCGAGCGGGACGAGAACTATCACAGCTTCTTCGGCGGCGTGGCGCGCAAGCCCGCGAGATAGCGGGCCCGTTCCGGAATGTCTGCGGCCCCGTGCGGGCTTACGCAGATACACGCTGACCCACTCCGGAAGAGAGCCCTGTCATGGACCGCGCCGCGAAGATCCCGGACGCCACCCACCCGATCACCGTCCGCCCCACCGGTTCCCGCGTGACCGTGCGCGTCGGCGGCGTGACGGTCGCCGAGTCGGACAGCGCGCTGTCGCTGGCCGAGTCGTCTTATCCCGTGGTGCAGTACATCCCCCTCGGCGACGTCGACCAGAGCCTGCTGCGGCGCACCGACAGCCACACCTACTGCCCTTACAAGGGCGAGGCCAGCTACTACAGCGTCCAGACCCCGGACGGCGCGACCGAGGCCGACCTGATCTGGACCTACGAGCAGCCCTACGACGCGGTCAAGGAGATCGCCGGTCACGTGGCGTTCTACGCGAACCGCGCCGAGGTCGCCGTCGGCTGACCTTCCCCATCATCCCGAACGGGCCCGTCACTCCGCCCCATCGTCCCCTCGGCGCCCTCGAGTCGCCTGGCCCCTCTGCTCTGCTGTGCGCGCCTCAGTCTCGTGAATGCCGTAGCGCTGAAACCTTGGCCGCCTCTGGCCGGTCAAACTTTCAGCGTCACCGGATGTCATCTGATAACAGCAAGAAGCGCTCGGCAGGAGGAGCCTCTTTCGCCGTCGCGATGGGCGGC
>NZ_JBARCR010000070.1:0-5617 GCF_049794275.1 Trebonia sp. | reverse complement strand
GGCATAGACCCCGAGGCGGACCAGCGCTGGGGCACCTACGCCCGGTCCATGCTGGCCTTCTCCGGCATCTGCGTGCTCTTCCTTTACCTGTTGCAGCGGATACAGGAGCACCTCCCGTACACCAACGGGCAGGCCCCCGTCCCGTCGTTCCTCGCCTGGAACACCGCCGCCTCGTTCGTCACCAACACGAACTGGCAGAACTACTCGGGCGAGTCCACGATGGGCTACACCGTGCAGATGGCCGGCCTGGCCGTGCAGAACTTCGTGTCCGCGGCCGTCGGCATCGTGGTCGTCATCGCGCTGATCCGCGGCTTCATGCGGAACAAGACCGACCGGCTCGGCAACTTCTGGGTCGACACGACCCGGGTCATCATCCGGGTACTGCTGCCGATCTCCGTGATCGGCGCCATCATCCTGATGGCCACCGGCGTGATCGACAACTTCAACGCCACGCACGTGATCTCCACGCTGACCGGCGGCCACCAGAACATGGTCGGCGGCCCGGTGGCCTCCCAGGAGGTCATCAAGGAGCTCGGCAACAACGGCGGCGGGTTCTTCAACGCGAACTCGTCGCACCCCTTCGAGAACCCGAACCCGTTCTCCAACTGGTTCGAGATCTTCCTGCTGCTCGTCATTCCGTTCGCGCTGCCGCGGACCTTCGGCAAGATGGTCGGCGACAACCGGCAGGGCTACCTGCTCGTCGGCGTGATGGCATTTCTCTGGCTGTGCGCGGTCGGCGGCATCACGTTCTTCGAATGGCAGCACGCGGGCACCGCCTTGCAGGCCGCGGGCGGCGCGATGGAGGGCAAGGAGGTCAGGTTCGGCATCCCCGGCTCGTCGTTGTTCGGCGGGTCGACGACGGTTACATCAACCGGTGCCGTCAATAGCTTCCACGACTCGTTCACCGCGTTCGGCGGCGGCATCCTGCTGTTCGACCTCATGCTCGGCGAGGTCGTCCCCGGCGGCGTCGGCGCGGGCCTGTACGGCATGCTCATGCTCGCCGTGCTGACGGTTTTCATCGGCGGCCTCATGGTCGGCCGCACGCCGGAGTACATCGGCAAGAAGATCCGCCCGACCGAGATGAAGTGGGCGGCGGCCTACATCCTGGCCACACCGTTCTCCGCGCTAATAGGCGCAGCGTTGTCGCTGGGCTTCAGCGTGCCGCAGCGGTCGATTCTCAACCCCGGGCCGCACGGCCTGACCGAGATCGTCTACGCGTTCACCTCGATGGCCAACAACAACGGATCGGCGTTCGCTGGCCTCACCACCAACACGGGCTGGTACAACCTGGCCGGCGGCGTGGTGATGCTAGTCGCCCGGTTCGCCCCGATGATCTTCGTGCTCGCGCTCGGCGGCACGCTCGCCAGACAGCAACCGGTGCCGGCAAGCGCCGGCACGCTGGAGACCCATACGCCGCTGTTCGCCGGGTTGCTCACCGGCGTGATCATCATCCTCGTCGGCCTGACATACTTCCCCGCGCTCGCGCTGGGGCCGTTCGCTGAAGGACTGCACTGATGGCCACCAACCCGATCCAGACCAAGTCCCCGGCCCCGTCCGCCGGCGGCACGCCAGCGCGGCGCGCCGCGGCGCCGAACCGCCGGGTCGGCGGCGGCCTGCTCGACCCCAAGATGCTCTGGAAGTCGCTGCCGGACGCGTTCAAGAAATTCGACCCCCGGGTCCAGATCAGGAACCCGGTCATGTTCGTCGTCGAGGTCGGCTCGGTGCTGACCACGTACTCGGCGATCATCCACCCCTCGATATTCGGCTGGACGATCACCGCCTGGCTGTGGCTGACCGTGCTATTCGCCAACCTGGCCGAGGCCGTCGCCGAGGGCCGCGGCAAGGCGCAGGCCGAGACGCTGCGGCGCACCAAGCAGGAGACCGTCGCGCGGCGGCTGACCTCGTGGACGCCTGGCGCTGACCCGGCAAGCCTCCGCGAGGAGGAGGTACCCGGCACCCAGCTCCAGGTCGGCGACTATGTGGTCGTCGAGGCCGGCCAGGTCATCCCCGGCGACGGCGACGTCGTCGAGGGTGTCGCCTCGGTCGACGAGAGCGCCATCACCGGCGAGTCGGCCCCGGTCATCCGCGAGTCCGGCGGTGACCGGTCCGCGGTCACCGGCGGCACCAGGGTCCTGTCGGACCGGATCGTCGTGCGGATCACCTCCAAGCCGGGCGAGACGTTCATCGACCGGATGATCGGCCTGGTCGAGGGTGCCTCCCGGCAGAAGACGCCGAACGAGGTGGCGCTGAACGTGCTGCTCGCCTCGCTGACGCTGATCTTCGTGATGGCGGTCGTCACGCTGCAGCCGATGGCCTACTACTCTGGCGCGCCGCAGGACCTCATCATCCTGGTCGCGCTGATCGTGGCGCTGATCCCGACCACCATCGGGGCGCTGCTGTCCGCGATCGGCATCGCCGGCATGGACCGGCTCGTGCAGCGCAACGTGCTCGCGATGTCCGGCCGTGCCGTGGAGGCGGCGGGCGACGTGAACACCCTGCTGCTGGATAAGACCGGCACGATCACCATGGGCGACCGGCAGGCCACCGAGTTCCTCCCGGTGTCCGGGGTGGATGTCGCCACGCTGGCAGACGCCGCCCAGCTCGCGTCGCTGGCCGACGAGACGCCGGAAGGCCGCTCGATCGTGGTGCTCGCCAAGAACCAGTTCAACATCCGCGAGCGCGGCCCCGGCGAGCTGCCCGGTGCCGTGTTCGTGCCGTTCACCGCGCAAACCCGGATGAGCGGTGTCGACCTAGCCGACGGCCGGGAAGTCCGCAAGGGCGCGGCGGCCTCGGTTGCGCAGTGGATCCGCGACAACGGCGGCACACCGCCGGATGAGCTCGGCCAGATGGTTGACGACATCTCCGCGGTCGGCGGCACGCCGCTGGTCGTGGCAGAGAAGGCGGCCAACGGCACGGCGCGGGCCCTCGGTGTCGTGTACCTCAAGGACATCGTCAAGGAGGGCATCGCCGAGCGGTTCGCCGAGATGCGGGCCATGGGCATCCGCACCGTCATGATCACCGGCGACAACCCGCGCACCGCGCGGGCCATCGCCGAAGAATCCGGCGTGGACGACTTCCTCGCGGAGGCGACGCCGGAAGACAAGATGGCGCTGATCAGGAAGGAGCAGGAAGGCGGCAAGCTCGTCGCGATGACCGGCGACGGTACCAACGACGCGCCCGCGCTCGCCCAGGCGGACGTCGGCGTGGCCATGAACACCGGCACCTCGGCCGCGAAAGAGGCCGGGAACATGGTGGACCTGGACTCCAACCCGACGAAGCTCATCGAGGTCGTGGAGATCGGCAAGCAGTTGCTGATCACCCGTGGCGCCCTGACCACCTTCTCCATCGCCAATGACGTCGCGAAGTACTTCGCGATGCTGCCGGCGATGTTCTCGATCGCGTTCCCCGACCTGGAGAAGCTCAACATCCTGCACCTGCACAGCCCGCAGTCGGCGATCGCGTCAGCGATCATCTTCAACGCGCTGATCATCATCGCGCTGATCCCGCTCGCGCTGCGCGGAGTCCGGTACAAGCCATCGTCCGCGAGCGCCATGCTCCGCAGAAACCTGTTGATCTACGGCGTCGGCGGGCTGGTCATCCCGTTCGTATTCATCAAGCTGATCGACCTCGTCATCATGAACATCCCCGGATTCAGGTGATCCACGTGAACCGCCTTCCAACCCTCGTCAGGCAGCACATCGCGGCGTTCCGCGCGCTGCTCGTGTTCACCGTGCTCTGCGGGATCATCTATCCCGTGGTCATGGTGGGCGTGGCGCAGCTCGCATTCAAGAACCAGGCCGACGGGTCGCTGGTCACCTACAACGGCAAGGTCGTCGGGTCTTCGCTCTTGTGCCAGGAGTTCGTGGACGCGAAGGGCAACCCGCTGCCGCAGTACTTCCAGCCGCGGCCGTCCAACGCGTCCAGTTCGTCGGTGAAGAACGACTACGGCTGCGACGCGAACTACTCCGGTGCCGCCAACCTCGGCCCCAACAACACGACCCTGCTCAAGACCGTCCAGCAGCTGCAGCAGCAGATCGCGGCGTTCGACCACGTGAAGGTCTCGCAGATCCCGCCGGACGCGGTCACCTCGTCGGGCTCAGGCCTCGACCCGGATATCTCGCCGCAGTACGCGGCCATCCAGACCCCCCGGGTCGCCGCGGCGCGGCACCTGCCGGTATCGCAAGTCCAGGCGCTGGTCAGCAAGTACACCCAGGGCCGGAACATCGGCTTCCTCGGTGAGCCGCGGGTGAATGTGCTCAACCTGAACATCGCCCTTGACGAGTTGCCCGGCCAGGCCCAGTATGCCCAGGCCGGAGCCTGAGCCCGCGGTGACGGCAGCGGCGTCCGGCCGACCGGAGACCTCCCGGCCGGCCGGGCGCCCCGTGCCGCGGATCCTCGTCGTCGAAGACCAGATGCAGTTGCTGCGCGCGCTGGAGATCAATCTGCAGGCCAGGCAGTACGAGGTGCTGACCGCGCGCACCGGCCGGGAGGCGCTGGCCACCGCGGCGGCCAGCCCGCCGGACGCGATGATCCTCGACCTCGGCCTGCCCGACGTGGACGGCACCGAGGTGATCGTCGCGTTCCGCGGCTGGTCACGGGCGCCGATCATCGTGCTGTCCGGGCGCACCAGCCCCGGCGACAAGATCGGCGCGCTCGACGTCGGCGCCGACGACTACGTGACCAAGCCGTTCGCGATGGGCGAGCTGCTCGCCAGGCTCCGCGCCGCGCTGCGCCGCGACGAGGGAGCCGCCCATGACGCGGCGCTGGTCGCCACGATCGGTGACTGGAGCATCGACCTCGCTGCGCACACAATTCAAAATTCAGCATCAGGAACGGTCCCGGCTGGCTCTTCCCCGCCACGCCTGACTCCGACGGAGTGGCGGATCCTGGAAATCCTGCTGCGCCGCCCGGGCCAGCTGGTCAGCTCGGCCCAGCTGCTGTCCGGCGTCTGGGGCCCCGGCTTCCAGGACAGGACGAATTACCTGCGCTTTCACATGACGCGGCTGCGGCGCAAGCTCGAGGAAAACCCGTCCCGGCCCAGGCACCTGCTCACCGAGCCGGGCATGGGCTATCGTTACCAGCCTTAGCTCCCGGCGTTCGCACAGCGATTTCCTGGCGGCTTCTTAGCGTCAGCCGGCCGCCCGCCAGGGGACTCATCGGGTAATCTCAGCGTGCGGTCTCGCTGGGCGTCTTGGGAGCAGGGATGGAACCGCTTTCCGCGAACGACCCTCGTAGTGTGGGGGAATTTCAGCTGCGCGCCCGGCTCGGCGCCGGCGGGATGGGCCGGGTCTACCTCGGTTACTCGCCCGCAGGACGAGCGGTGGCCGTCAAAGTGGTGCACTCAGAACTCGCGCGCGACGCCGAGTTCCGGCACCGCTTCGGCCGCGAAGTCGCCGCTGCCCGGGCGGTCGGCGGCATGTACACCGCGCCTGTTGTCGCCGCGGGTCTCGACGACGACCCGCCCTGGCTGGCGACCGTGTTCGTGCCCGGGCCATCACTGGACGACGTGGTGACCGCGCAGGGTGCGCTCCCTGCCGTCGCCGCCTGGAAGCTCGCGGGCGGCCTAGTCGAGGCCATGCAAGCAGTGCACAGTTGCGGCGTCGTGCACCGGGACCTC
>NZ_JBARCR010000069.1:0-7451 GCF_049794275.1 Trebonia sp. | reverse complement strand
CCGCGCGAGGTGATCTCCTCAACGGGCCCGGTAGCGTCAATCCCGACGAGAATCCCCTCGTCCGCGTAGAAGGCGATCAACGGCGACGTCTGGCTGTTGTACACCTCGACGCGGTGCCGGATCACTTCTTCCTTGTCATCGTCGCGCTGGAACAGCTCGCCGCCGCAGTCGTCACAGATGCCGGGCTGCGCGGGCGGGTCGTACAGCTCGTGCCAGACCCGCTCACAGCGGCGGCAGGTACGGCGGCCGGACAGCCGGCGGACCACCTCGTCCTCATCCACGATGAGCTCGAGCACGACGGTCAGCTTGGTTTCCAGCTCGGCGAGCATCTTCTTCAGCGTCTCGGCCTGCGGGACGTTCCGCGGGAAGCCGTCCAGCAGGAAGCCGGCCTGCGAGTCGTCCTCTCCCAGCCGGTCGCGCACCATCGCGACGGTGACCTCGTCCGGGACGAGGTCACCACGGTCCATGTACTCCTTCGCCTGCACGCCGAGGTCGGTGTTGTGCGTGACGTTGTACCGGAAGATGTCACCTGTCGAGATGCGCGGGATCGCCAGATGGGATGCGATGAAGTGGGCCTGGGTCCCTTTGCCCGCTCCGGGTGGCCCGACAAGGACGATGCGCACTATCGCAAGAAACCCTCATAGTTACGCTGCTGCAGCTGGCTCTCGATCTGCTTGACCGTGTCCAGGCCAACGCCGACCATGATGAGCAGGCTCACGCCGCTGAACGGGAACTGATTGCCCACGCCGATCGCGGCGAGCGCTACCAGCGGGAAGAGGGCGACGGCGCCCAGGTACATCGACCCGGGAGTGGTGAGCCGGGTAAGGACGTATCCGAGGTACTCGGCGGTCGGCCGCCCCGGTCTGATGCCGGGGATGAAGCCGCCGTACTTCTTCATGTTGTCGGCGACCTCGGTCGGGTTGAACGTGATCGACACGTAGAAGAAGGTGAACGCGACGATCAGCAGGAAGAAGGCCAGCATGTAGACCCACATGGTCGACAGGGAGTTCGTGGTCCCGATCTCCAGGTAGCGCTGCGTGAACGAGACCCAGCCCTGCGGGTGGTTGCTGCTGCCGAACAGCGACACCGCAAGCTGCGGGATGTACAGCAGGCTCGAGGCGAAGATGACAGGGATGACGCCCGCCTGGTTCACCTTCATCGGGATATAGGTGGACGTTCCGCCGTACATCCGGCGCCCGACCATGCGTTTGGCGTACTGCACGGGGATGCGCCGCTGCGCCTGCTCCATGAACACGATGCCCGTGACGACCACGATCACGACGGCGACGGACAGCAGCGCGATGAACGCCTGCCTGGTTTGGTAGATGGTCAGCAGCTCGCCGGGGATGACGGCGATGACCTGCGTGAAGATCATGACCGACATACCGTTGCCGACGCCGCGGTCGGTGATCAGCTCGCCCATCCACATGATCACCGCGGTGCCCGCCACCATCGTGATCACCATTGTGGCGATACGGAACGGCGACGCGTCCGGGATGATCGGGTTGAGCGTCGAGGTGCACGCGGACGACTGGAACAGGGTGCCGCTGCGGGCGAGCTCGATGTACCCGGTGGACTGCAGGACCGCCAGGCCGATGGTCAGGTACCTGGTGTACTGGGTGATCTTGGCCTGGCCGGCCTGGCCCTCGTTCTTGAGGGTCTCAAGCCGCGGGATCACCACCGTGAGCAGCTGCAAGATGATGCTCGCGGTGATGTAGGGCATGATGCCGAGCGCGAACACCGACATGTACTTCAGCGCGTTACCGCTGAGCAGGTCGACGATCGCGTACACGTTCGCGGCGCCGCTCTTCGACGCGAGGTTCGAGCAGTAGGACACGTTCTTCTCGCTGATGCCCGGGGCGGGCAGCGACGAGCCGAACCTGAACAGGGCGATGATGCCCAGTGTGAACAGCATCTTCTTACGCAGGTCGGGCGTTCTGAACGCCCGGATGAACGCGGTCAGCATGCGTGATCCCTCTTCATCGGCGGAACCTGCGTTTCAGCGGCTTCCGTATACTACCCGCAGGCCCGGCCGACGAGCTAGCTCGCGAGGACGCCAGAGGCGCCCCCGTAACGAGCCAGCGGTGGGTGCGGGACATGATCAACCTAAGGGCTCTGCCTAGCCGAGCAGCGTGACCGTTCCGCCCGCCGCCTCGATCTTCTGGCGGGCCGACTTCGAGACGGCGTGCGCGCTCACGCGCAGCGCCGCGGTCAGCTCTCCGGTGCCGAGCACCTTGACCAGTTCGCCACGGCGCACCGCGCCGTTGGCGGACAGGTTCTCCGGCGTCACGTCACCGCCCGACGGGTACAGCTCCGAGAGCCGCCCGACGTTCACGACCTGGTAAGAGGTCTTGAACGGCGCGTTGGAGAAGCCCTTGAGCTTCGGGATGCGGCGGGACATCGGCATCTGGCCGCCCTCGAAGCCGGGCGGCACCTGTGTCCTTGCCTTGGTGCCCTTGGTACCGCGACCGGCGGTCTTGCCCTTGGATCCCTCGCCGCGGCCCACCCGCGTCTTGTCCCTGTGGGCGCCGGGGGCCGGCCGCAGATCGTGCAGCTTCAACATTGGCTAGTCCACTTCCTCTACCTTGACCAGGTGGCGGACAACCTGGATCATGCCGCGGAACTCCGGGCGATCCGGCTTGACCACCGTCTGGCCGATCCGGCGCAGGCCGAGCGAGCGCAGCGAGTCGCGCTGCACGCTGGTCCCGCCGATCTTCGACTTGACCTGGGTCACCTTGAGCTGGGCCATCTCACACCCCAGCCCCGCTGGCCGCGGCACGCGCCTGCAGCATCGCCTTCGGCGCCACCTGCTCGATCGGCAGGCCGCGCTTGGCGGCGATCTCCTCGGGACGGCTCAGCCCCTTGAGCGCCGCCACGGTGGCGTGCACCACGTTGATCGGGTTGGACGAGCCTTGCGACTTCGACAGCACGTCGCCGATGCCGGCGCACTCGAGCACGGCGCGCACCGGGCCGCCGGCGATGACGCCGGTACCTGGGCTGGCCGGCTTGAGCAGCACCACGCCGGCCGCCGCCTCACCCGTCACGGTGTGCGGGATCGTGGTGGCGATCCGAGGCACCCGGAAGAAGTGCTTCTTGGCCTCTTCGACGCCCTTGGCGATCGCCGCGGGCACCTCCTTGGCCTTGCCGTAGCCGACACCGACCATGCCGTTGCCGTCGCCGACCACGACCAGGGCGGTGAAGCTGAACCTGCGGCCACCCTTGACGACCTTGGCCACGCGGTTGATCGCGACCACGCGCTCCAGGTAAACGTTCTGCTTCTCGGCCTGACCGCCGCGGCGGTCGTCACGGCGCTCACGCCGCTCACCGCCGCCGCGCCGCGGAGCTCCTGGCATTAGCTTTCCTTCCTATTACTGATCACAGCGTCAGCCCGGCTTCCCGCGCGCTATCCGCGAGGGCGGCCACGCGGCCGTGGTACTTGTAGCCGCCGCGGTCGAAGACCACCGCGGTGATGCCCGCGGTCTTCGCCCGCTCGGCGATGAGCGCGCCGACCAGCTTGGCCTTGGCCGTCTTGTCCCCCGTCGCCGACCTGATAGCCGGGTCCATGGTGGAGGCGGACGCCAGGGTGCGGCCGACGGTGTCGTCCACGATCTGCACGACGATGTGCCGCGCAGACCGGTTCACCATGAGCCGCGGCCGGACGGCGCTGCCGATGACCCTCTTGCGCACCCGCAGGTGACGCCGGACGCGCGCGCGGGTCTTCGTCGCCGTGCGCGGCCCCACCCGCCCGGTGGCGTACTCGCGCGACGACCTCTTGGCCTTCGTACCAGCCATGACTACTTACCAGCCTTCCCGACCTTGCGCCGGATCACTTCGCCCTGGTACCGCACGCCCTTGGCCTTGTACGGGTCGGGCTTGCGGAGCTTGCGAATCCGCGCCGCGGTCTCGCCCACCAGCTGCTTGTCGATGCCCTCGACGACGAACCTGGTCGGCGCCTCGACCCGCAAGGTGATTCCTTCCGGCGGCGTGATGACCACCGGGTGGCTGAAACCAAGCGAGAACTCGAGGTCCCTGCCCTTGGCCTGCACGCGGTAACCGACGCCGACGATCTCCAGGGTCTTGCTGTAGCCCTGGGTCACGCCGGCGACCATGTTGTAGATCAGCGTGCGGGACAGGCCGTGCAGCGCGCGGACCTTGCCCTCGTCGTTGGGCCTGGTGACCCGGATGACGCCGTCCTCCTGGACCACGCTGATCGGCTCGGCGATGGTGAGGTTCAGGGCGCCCTTGGGCCCCTTGACGCTGACCGCCTGGCCGTCGATGGCCACGTCCACTCCGCTGGGGATGGGAATGGGGAGTCGTCCGATACGTGACATGGTGGATCCTCCCCTCCCTTACCAGACGTAGGCGAGGACTTCCCCGCCCACGCCGCTTCTCTTGGCCTGCTTGTCGGTCATCAGGCCGCCCGACGTCGAGATGATCGCGACGCCGAGCCCGCCGAGGACCCGCGGCAGGTTGTCCTTCTTCGCATACACCCGCAGACCGGGCTTGGAGACCCGCTTGATCCCGGCGATCGAGCGCTCCCTCGCGTTGCCGTACTTCAGCGAGATCACGAGGTCCTTGCCGACTTCGGCGTCCTCGACGCGCCACCCGGCGATGTAGCCCTCCTGCTCGAGGATCTCCGCGATGTGCGACTTGATCTTGGAAAACGGCATGCCCACGGTGTCGTGGTACGCCGAGTTGGCGTTGCGCAGACGGGTCAGCATGTCCGCGATCGGGTCTGTCATTGACATGGCCGTTTTGGCCTTCCTCGCCGTGGTTTCCTTGGCCGGACCTACGGCGTGTTGCTAGTTACCAGCTGGACTTGGTGATGCCCGGGAGCTCGCCCCGGTGCGCCATCGTGCGGAAGCAGATACGGCACAGGCCGAACTTCCGGTACACGGCGCGCGGCCGGCCGCAGCGCGTGCACCGCGTGTAAGCGCGGACAGCGAACTTCGGCTTCCGGTTCGCCTTGGCGATCAGCGCCTTCTTCGCCATTAGCGGTTCCTCCTTCCGCCCGTCCTCGGTGCCTCGGCGGCCGCCGCCAACCCGTCCCTGAAGGGGAAGCCGAGCCGGCGCAGCAGCGCGCGGCCCTCGTCGTCGTTGGTCGCCGTGGTGACGATAGTGATGTCCATTCCCCGCTGCCGGTCCACCCGGTCCGGGTCGATCTCGGGAAACACGACCTGCTCAACGAGCCCGAACGTGTAGTTCCCCTGACCGTCGAACTGCCGGTCGTTCAGGCCGCGGAAGTCACGGATGCGGGGCAGCGCGATCGACAGCAGCCGGTCGAGGAACTCCCACATCCGATCGCCGCGAAGCGTCACGTGCGCACCGATCGGCATGCCCTCGCGCAGCTTGAACTGGGCGATGGACTTCCTCGCCCGCGCCACGGCCGCCTTCTGGCCGGTGATCGCGGCCAGGTCCCTGACGGCACCGTCGATCAGCTTCGCGTCCCGCGCGGCCTCGCCGACGCCCATGTTCACGACGATCTTGGTCAGCCCCGGGATCTGCATCACGTTGGCGTACCCGAACTCGTCCTTCATGGCCGGGGCGATCTCGCTCCGGTACTTCTCCTTGAGCCGGGGCCTGGCCTGCGCCTCGGTCGCCATCAGATTTCCTTCCCGCTTGGCCGCAGGACGCGGACCTTCGTGCCGTCTTCCTTGGTCAGGTAACCGACCCGCGCCGGACGCTCGGTCTCCGGGTCGACCAGCTGCACGTTGCTCACGTGGATCGACGCCTCCTGGGTGACGATGCCGCCTTCCTTGGCGCCGCGCACTCCCTGGTTGGTCACCTTCTTGTTCTTCTTGATCATGTTCACGCCCTGCACGGTGACCCGGTTCTCCTTCGGGTGCGCCGCGATGACGGTCCCTGAAGCGCCCTTGTCCTTGCCGGCCGTGACCACCACGTGGTCACCCTTCTTGATCTTCATCACAGCACCTCCGGCGCCAGCGAGATGATCCGCATGAACCGCTTCTCCCGCAGCTCCCGCCCCACCGGGCCGAAGATGCGGGTGCCGCGCGGGTCCCCGCCGTCCCTGATCAGCACGGCGGCGTTCTCGTCGAACCGGATGTACGAACCGTCCGCGCGGCGGCGCTCCTTGCGGGTACGCACCACGACCGCCTTGACGACGTCGCCCTTCTTGACGCCAGCCCCGGGCAGCGCGTCCTTAACGGTCGCCACGATGACGTCACCGATGCCCGCGTATCGCCGGCCGCTGCCGCCGAGCACGCGGATACACAAAATCTCTTTAGCACCCGTGTTGTCGGCGACTTTCAGCCGCGACTCCTGCTGGATCACGTCAACTCCTGATCGTCACGCCGGGGTTCTCGCCGGCGGTCGTCTTACTTACTTGGCTCGCTCGAGGATCTCGGCCACCCGCCACCGCTTGGTCGCGGACAGCGGCCGGGTCTCCATCAGCAGCACACGGTCACCGACGTTGCACTCGTTCTGCTCGTCGTGGGCCTTGTACTTCTTGGTACGGCGCAGCACCTTGCCGTACTTGGGGTGCTTCACGCGGTCTTCTACGGCGACGACGACGGTCTTATCCATCTTGTCGCTGACCACGTAGCCCTCGCGGGTCTTGCGGTAGCCGCGCGACTCGGTCGCCTCCGCGGCCGTGGTTTCCTCGGCTGGTGTCGTGCTCACTCGTCAGCGCTCCCCTCGGTGCTCGCCGCGACGTCCGCTGGTGCCTCGTCTTCGACGTCAGTGATGATGCCGAGCTCGCGCTCCCGCATCACGGTATAGATGCGGGCGATCTCCTTGCGGACGGCATGCAGCCGGCCGTGACTCTCCAGCTGGCCGGTGGCGCCCTGGAAACGGAGGTTGAAGAGCTCCTCCTTGGCCTCGGCTAGCTTGTTGCTCAGCTCCTCAGGGCTGGAGGCCCGCAGCTGCCCGGCGGTCAAGCCCGTAGCCATCAGCCTTCACCCATCTCTCGCTGCACGATCTTGCACTTCATCGGCAGTTTGTGGATCGCACGGCGCAGCGCCTCGCGCGCGACAGGCTCCGTCACTCCCGACAGCTCGAACATGACCCGGCCCGGCTTCACGTTGGCGATCCACCACTCCGGCGAACCCTTGCCAGAGCCCATTCGCGTCTCGGCCGGCTTCTTCGTCAGCGGACGGTCCGGGTAGATGTTGATCCACACCTTGCCGCCTCGCCTGATGTGCCGGGTCATCGCGATACGGGCCGCCTCGATCTGCCGGTTGGTCACGTACGCGTGCTCGAGGGCCTGAATCCCGTACTCCCCGAACGCAACCCTGGTGCCACCGCTGGCGGCACCGGTCCGGTGCGGACGGTGCTGCTTGCGGTGCGCGACCTTACGCGGAATCAGCATTGATCAGCCCTCCCCGGTGCTTTCCGGCTGCGGCTCCGCCGCGGGGGCGGTGGTCCGCTCGGGCCGGTCGCCGCGGCCATCGGGGCGGCCTTCCGGACGGTCGCGCCTGGGACGGCGCTGACCG
>NZ_JBARCR010000068.1:0-2547 GCF_049794275.1 Trebonia sp. | reverse complement strand
TTGTCCACCAGCCGCTTGACCGGTGTGTCGCTGGCCGCGATGACGGGGAACGCGAGCGCGCCCTCGGCCGCCATCCGGCGCAGCCTGAGCACGCCGGTCGTCGTGCCCTCGCAGCCGCCCAGGGGGGTACGGGCCAGGGGGGTTCGGGGGGGCGGGGAGCCCCTCCGAGCGCGGGGGGATCCCGGGGGACGGGGGGCGGGAGTCCCCCGTGCGGGAAGTCCGTCCCCGCGGGGCGATACGTTCCCCCGGGGCAACAGGTCGTGCAGGGTGTTCATCAGGTCACCGCCGTCGTCGATGACCAGATCCGGGCCTGTCGCCCCGTACTCCCCTAGCGCGAGCGCGATGTGCTCGTAGTAGGTGCGGCGGTCCACCCCGGCGCGGGCGAACACCGCCACCCCGTCTCCGGCGGCGAGCGCGGCGGCGATGTCGTCCTGGGTGGACAGCGGGTTCGACGCCGCCAGCGCTACCTGCGCGCCGCCGGCCCGCAGCGTCCGTGCCAGCACCGCCGTCTCCGCCGTTACGTGCAGGCAGGCCGCGACGGTCATCCCGTCGAACGGCCGGTCCGCGCGGAACCGGGCAGCGAGAGCCTCAAGGAGCGGCATGGAGCGCTGCGAGTAACTGATGCGCCTCGCCCCGGACTCCGCGAGCTCCGCGTCGGCGCTGTAGGGGCGCGGCGGGCCGCCGGTCATCGCTCGCTCAGTACCGGTAGTGGTCCGGCTTGTACGGGCCCTCGACCGGGACGCCGATGTAGTCGGCCTGGTCCTTGGTCAGCACGGTCAGCTTCACGCCGAGCGCGTCCAGGTGGAGGCGGGCGACCTTCTCGTCCAGGTGCTTGGGCAGCGTGTACACGCCGATCGGGTACTCCTCGGGCTTGGTGAAGATCTCGATCTGCGCCATGACCTGGTTGGTGAAGGAGTTCGACATCACGAAGCTCGGGTGGCCAGTGGCGTTGCCCAGGTTGAGCAGGCGGCCCTCGGACAGCACGATGATCGTGTGGCCGTCGGGGAACGTCCACTCGTCGACCTGCGGCTTGACGTTGACCCGCTTGATGCCGGGGGTCCGCTCAAGGCCGGCCATGTCGATCTCGTTGTCGAAGTGGCCGATGTTGCCGACGATCGCCTGGTGCTTCATCTTCGCCATGTGGCCGGCGGTGATGATGTTCTTGTTGCCAGTCGTGGTGACGAAGATGTCCACGTACGGCAGGGCGTCCTCGAGCGTGGTCACCTGATAGCCGTCCATCGCCGCCTGCAGCGCGCAGATCGGGTCGATCTCGGTGATGATCACCCGGGCGCCCTGGCCGCGCAGCGACTCGGCGCAGCCCTTGCCCACGTCGCCGTAGCCGCAGACCAGCGCGACCTTGCCGCCGATGAGCACGTCGGTGCCCCGGTTGATGCCGTCGATCAGGGAGTGGCGGCAGCCGTACTTGTTGTCGAACTTCGACTTCGTGACCGAGTCGTTGACGTTGATCGCCGGGAACTTGAGCTCGCCCGCCTTGGCCATCTCGTACAGCCGGTGCACGCCGGTGGTGGTCTCCTCGGTCACGCCCTTGATCGACTGCGCCGCCGTCGTCCACTTGCCGGGGTCGTCGGCAAGGGAGTTGCGCAGCCGGTCGAGGATGACCCGCCATTCCTCGGGGTCGTTCTCGTCAGGCGAGGGAACCGCGCCGGCCGCCTCGTACTCCGCGCCCTTGTGCACGAACAGCGTGGCGTCGCCGCCGTCGTCCAGGATCATGTTCGGAGCCTCGCCGCCGGGCCAGGTCAGCGCCTGCTCGGTGCACCACCAGTACTCCTCGAGCGTCTCGCCCTTCCAGGCGAAGACCGGAATGCCCTTCGGGTCGTCAGGGGTGCCATCGGGGCCCACGGCGACAGCCGCCGCGGCGTGGTCCTGGGTAGAGAAGATGTTGCAGCTCGCCCAGCGCACCTGCGCGCCGAGGGCCGTCAGGGTCTCGATGAGAACCGCGGTCTGGATGGTCATGTGCAGCGAGCCGGTGATCCTGGCGCCCTTGAGCGGCTGGGTTCCCGCGTACTCGGCGCGGGTCGCCATCAGGCCGGGCATCTCGTGCTCGGCGAGCTGTATCTCCTTGCGACCGAAGCTGGCCAGCGAGATGTCGGCCACCTTGAACGGTTCGGTGCTCATGCACTAACTCCTTCGCTGATGTCTTTAGCAACGAACACGACGGTACGGGATCAGGCGGCCGCCGCGCACGCGTAAGGCACCTTTTTTAACACGACAATGTTAGATTCGAATCCATGAGGATCTCGGAAGCGGCGAAACGCCTCGGAATGTCCCCCCGCATGCTCCGCTACCGGGAAGACCTCGGGCTGCTGCCGCCGCTGCGGGACCGGCCCGCGGGACGCGGGCCCGCGCACCGGCAGTTCACCGAGGAGGACCTGGCGGCCATCACCACGGCGGTGCGGATCGAGCAGCGGTACGACATTACCCCGGCCGCGCTCGCGTTCGGTCTGCGGGTGCTGACCGAGCCCACGGTCCGCGCCGCGGTCACCGACCTCGGGCGGCGCACCGGCCACATGCCCGCCACACCGGGGC
>NZ_JBARCR010000067.1:0-3425 GCF_049794275.1 Trebonia sp. | reverse complement strand
GCCCTTTACTGGCGCGATGACCGCCGTCCCCGACGACCCCGCGGTCGGCTACCCGGCGCCCGGCTATGGTGCCGGCCCGGCCGGGTACGGCGCGGGCGCGGCCAACGGCTACGGGCAGGCAGGCGGCTACGACACGGCCGGCGGGTACGGCGCCATGGCCGAGCCGACGTACCTCAGCGACTACCGCAGCCAGCAGTACGGGAACGCGGCGGGGTACGGCGAGTCCCAGCAGTACGGCGACGCGCCGCAGTACGGCGACGCCCAGGGTTACGGCGACGCCCAGGGGTATGGCGACCCGCAGCAGTACGGCGACCCGCAGGGGTACGGCGCGCAGGCCGGCGCGGCGGCCCCGTACGCGGACTACAGCGGTCCTGCGTACGCCGGCCAGGCGCAGGACGGTCAGGGCTATAGCGGCCAGAACTACAACGACCAGAACTACAACGGCCAGAACTACAGCGCAGAAAGCTACGACACGCAGGGCTACGACGCGCGCAGCTACGAGGCACCGGGCTACGAAGCGCCGGGTTACGAAGCGCCGGGTTACGAAGCGCCGGGCTACGAAGCGCAGGGCTACGAAGCGCAGGGCTACACCGGTCAGGGCTACGCCGCGCAGGACTACAGCGTGCCCGACCCGGGCAGCCACGACCTCGCCCAGTACGTGCAGCCGGATCCCACCGCTTCTTACATGGCCGGGACGGGCGTCGCTCCGGCGCTCTCCGCTCCGGTCGGCGCCCCCAGCGCCCCGGGCGCCCCGGGCGCCCCGCGGCACGCCCAGGACCCGTCGTCCTACCGGGAGCAGCCCGGCTACCCAGAGGCCGGTTACCCAGAGGCCGCCGCCTACCAGGAGGCGCCGCGTTACCCCGACCCGTCCGGCTACGCCGACCCCGGATACGCGCAGCAGCCTGGCGGTTTCACCGGCAGCGGCGCCTACCAGGCGAACGGTTACGCCGACCCCGCCAGCGGCTCATACGCGTCATCCGACTACGCCAACGGTAGCTTCGGCACCACCGCGGCCTATGACACCAACGGCTACAACAGCACACACCAGTCGGGCGCGTACGAGGCGAACGGCTACGGCGAGGCGCAGCACTCGGGTGCCTACGAGCCCGGCGGTTACCCAGGTACGCACCAGTCCGCCGCGTACGAGGCCAATGGCTACAGCGAAGCGCAGTACTCGGGCACGTACGAGCCGAACGGCTACGACGGCGCGCCACAGCCCGGCGCTTACGAGCCGAACGGCTACGGTGACGCGCAGCAGTCCGGCGCCTACCCGGCCAATGGTTACGCCGGCACGCAGCAGTCCGCCGCGTACCAGGCGAACGGCTACGGCGAGGCGCAGCACTCGGGCGGCTACGAGGCCGCCGGCTACAGCGGCTACCCGGGCAACGGCTCCGCCGCCCAGGCCTCCAGCCCGACTTTTACCCCCACCTTCACCCCGAACGGCATCCCGAACGGTGGCGGCTACGGGCCTGGCGACGAGTACCAGCAGGCCGGGTACGCCCCGCAGGGATACCCGGAGGAGCAGTCCTACGGTGGCCAGGCGTACGCCGACGAAGGCTACGCGACCGGATACCAGGAGAACCACCAGCAGGCCGCCTACCCAGGCGCCCCGGGCGCGCCGAGCTTCACGCCGGCGGGCGAGCAGGCCGACCCGGCGCAGCGCGGCTACTGGGACAGCGAGTCTCGCGATCAGCAAACTGGCCGGGACTCCAGGGAACAGAGGTACACCAGGAGGCGTTAGAGGCAGTAGCCGGTGCGGCTAGGGTCCCCCGGGCCGCACTTAATATCGCCTTCGCGGAATACCGTTCGGCTGGAGCCGCGATGTGCCTCTCGCCGAGGAGGCGACCACCGCACCGGCCCAAGCGTCAACGGCCCCGGCATCCGCCGGGGCCGTTTCGCATACCCAGCCTTCCGTCGCTCGGGCCACCGCCCGCCAGGTTCGCGATTGGTAGAACGGTCGCTCGGCTAGCCGAGAGCCTCGAAGGCCACTATCCGCAGCGGAGGTCGCTGGCGGCCTTCGTGGATGGAGGACCTGAGGTTGCCATAGACCGCGGGCCAGTCGTTGTCGATCCGGGTCGGTGCGAAGTGATGGGGGAGGATGCCGTACTTGAGCATCCGGCTGTGCTTGGCGTCGGTCTTCAGCCAGCCGTCCCGGTAGAAGTGATATTCCAGGGAGTCGATCTCTGCCGAGACTCCAGCGTCCGCCCACCAGGCGTCGGCCTCGCCAATGTCGGTACCGTCCGCCGCGCGAAGGAACACGTTATACCTGGGCTGCGGCAGGTCGGAGTTCCGTACCCGCTGGCGGAAGCGTGCCTCGGCTACCGACCGGATCCCATCGCGAACCTCGGCAAGGGCCGCGCGCAGGTGTAGTGAATCACGATTGACGCCGCCCGTAAGCTCAAGGCCTATCTGGGCGATCGAGCAAGCCTGTCTCTGCACACCCTCTGCGACCACTGCGCGGACCTCGTCGAGCTTGGTGAAGCCATGTGCGGCGTCGGCCACCGCGCGGGCCGGGCTGGCGAATCGGATCGGACCAGTCCGACTGAACGCCGGCATTCGGCGTGTGCGGTGAACCCGCACGAAACCTATGCTCTGCCGCCTGACCGTCCACGGAATGAGAACGTCAATAGCATCTCCGCCCGGGCACCGCAGCCGGTGCAGCCGCATCGCGACCGGCCCGGTAATCACACTCTGCGGTCCGGCATACAACAAGGCCGCTACCTGCCGCTGCTCCATGGCGATCCGTCCGGTCGCCGTCAGATACACCCCCGGAAGCAGCTTCTGCCACTTTCCGTCCGCCTTGCACCATGTGTTTACCGTGCTCTGCGGAATCCCGATCTCCAGCGCCTGCGTACGACTGATCACCTGGTGTTGTGCTGTGAGGATGCGCTGGAGCGCACCATCGTCAATTACTGTGCGCTTAGGCATGAACACAATATGTCACGAAATAGCCGTACTGCCTAGAAATCACGCGCTGCAACGTTGGCGGTGTGGCCCACAGCGCCCATAGATTCGCACCTGTGGGCCACACCGCCAATCCCGGGGCGGCGCAGTCCAGGTCACGCGTCGCCGACCAGGTTAACGATTGTGGTGAACAGGCGGGGGAGTCGCTGGGCGGCGGGGACGATGCGGGGTCCGAGCAGTGGCTGGTGCCTGGACCACAGCAGGCCCGCGGTGAGCATCCAGGACCTGCGGCAGGCCCGCCGCCAGGCTCGTTCGTAGTCGCCTGGCCGCCCCGCCGCCAGGCACTCCGCCAGGACCGCCGCCTGCGCGAGCGCCGCCCCGATACCCTCGCCGGTCAGCGCGTCGAGATAACCGGAGGCGTCACCCACGAGCAGGACATTGCCAGCGGACCTGCGCGGCACGTCCTGCCGCAGCGGGCCCGCGCCGCGCACCTCGCTGCCAGGCCCGGCCCCGGCCAGCAG
>NZ_JBARCR010000066.1:0-7044 GCF_049794275.1 Trebonia sp. | reverse complement strand
CCGATGTGGTCGGGCTCTAGGTCCAGCCGGACCCGGTCGCGCATGCCAAGCGTGTCGGTCATATCGCGTGGTAGCTGGAGCCGCCCGGCCCGGTCCAGCACGGCGTACTCGATGGCGTGCCCCAGAGCCGACCCGTCACCGTCGTCGTGCCGCAAGGTCTCGGTGCTGGTCCGACCGTCCCTGATCGCGATAACCCGCCGGACGTTCGAGGAGACCCCGGGGTCGTGGGTCACGACCAGGACGGTCACGCCCAGGTCAGTGTTGGCCGTCTTGAGCGCGGCGAAGACGGACTCAGCGGTGACGCTGTCCAGCTCCCCCGTCGGCTCGTCCGCCAGCAGGACGCTTGGCTTGTTGGCGATCGCGGTGGCGATCGCGACCCGCTGCTGCTCGCCGCCCGACATCTGGTCCGGCCGGCGTCGCGTGCAGTGCGCCACGCCCAGTACCTCAAGAAGCTCGGCCGCTCGCGCATGGCGGGCCTTCCTGCCCTGGCCCGCCAGCTTCATCGGCAAGTCCACGTTCTGCGCTGCCGTCAGGTAGGGCAGCAGGTTCCGTGACGTCTGCTGCCAGATGAATCCCACGGTGCTTCGCCGGTAGGCGAGCCGCTGCCGGGCGGACATGGCTGCGAGGTCATGCCCGCCCACCCGGACCGACCCGGCCGTCGGGGTGTCGAGCCCGGCCAGGATGTTCACCAGCGTCGACTTGCCGCTGCCGGACGCCCCGACCAGGGCCGTCAGCTCGGAGCGCTCGACGATGAGGTCAAGGCCCTGCAGCGCCTGCACCTCGATGCCCTCGGCCTGGTAGATGCGGACCAGCCGGTCGCAGACGATCAGCGCGCCCGCACCGAGCTCGGCGTGCCCGCCCTGCCGGGCCTCGGAGTGCAGTTCCTCCAGCGAGGCCCCCGCCATGGAATCGCTCAACTCTTCCTCCTTATGCCCGCAGAGTCGCGGCGACGCGGCCACGCCGCGACCTGATCTCGTAGGCGAGCGCGATGACGGTGACTACGAGGAGTCCTGCCAGCGGGAGCAGGAACGACGCGAAGTCTGGGCGCAGCGGCACCGACGTCTGGGACTGGGTGAATGCCGACAGGTTAATCGCCGGGGCGACGAGCCTCGGCAGGGCGATGGCGCACGCGACCGCCGCTACAGCCGAGGCGGCGATCGCCGGGAACGCCTCAAGCACCGAAAGCCGGACGCGCTGCCGTTCATCGAGCCCCATCGTGGCCAGCTTCGCCATTGTCAGCTCCCGGTCTGCGGTGCTGAGTGCCAGCTCAAGCAGCATTACGGCCAGCGCGAGCGCGAGGGCGCACACGATGGCCAGGGTGAAGATCAGGAACGTGCCGTGCTGCAGCGGTGCCCCGGTTAGCTCCTGCAGCACCTGGGACCGGGTGGTGATGGTCAGGTCGTCAGCGCCAGGCATGGTCGCTTGCACGGCGTGGAGCCTGGAAACGTCGATTGATGGCCCGGTGAGCAGCATCACGTTGACCGGCGCGCCGACGCCCCCGATCGCCGACAGCGGCAGCACCAGGAACGTCCCGCCGCCTGGCAGCGCCGGGGTGGACTGCAGCTCGCCGGAAACCCGGACCCGCAGCGCGGGCAGGCCCTGCTGCGCGGCGATCGGGACGCTTCCTTGTCTGCCGAGGATGGCGGCGGCTGCCGGGGAAGCCAGCACCGGGACGGCTGCCTGGCCGGGCACCTGCGTGAGCAGGGCTGGACTGACGGGAGAGTAGCCCTCCGTTGACGCGACGAGGGCCGCGTAGCTGGCCGGGTCGACAGCGATCGCGGTCACCCGCTCGCCGCCGGTGAGGTCCAGCGGGAGTTCCACGGCCGTCGCGGCATGCTGGACGCCTGGCACCGCGGCGAACGCCCGCACGGCCGCGGGGCCTGCCCCGAAACCTGGCGAATAAGTGAGGGCCACGTCAGCGCCAGTTTCCTGCCATGACGCCGCGATCTCGCCGCGAACCACCGCATCCCGCACCATGATGGTGAACGCGGCCATGGTGAGGGTGAGGACGAGCGTTATGGCCGGGAGCGCGAGCGTGGCAGTGGCCTGCGCGGCGCGGGTGAGGCCAAGGAAGCCGATGACGCCGCGCCGGCGAGCCGATGCCCGCGCCAGCCCGCGAAGCAGCGGCTGGTACAGCCGCAGCACCACGATCACGGCCGGGACCGCGACGAGCAGCGGAGCCGCGCTCGTATACAGGTCGCCGCCCCCGCCTTGTCGCCGCAAGACGATGATTCCTCCGATGGCCGCGGCGCAGGCGGTGACCTCGAAGATCACTCTGGTTGCCCAGCGTCTGCGCCATCGTGCGCGCTCCCGCCCCACGGACCGCCTGCGCCGTGGCAGGCGGTGCTGCCAGGCCGCCGCCACCCCTGGACCCAATACAGCGACTGCCAGCGTCGCGATGCCCGGCCACCAGGCGACCCAGCCTGTGGGGCCAGGGCCAGGGACGAGGAGCACGGCGAGCGTCCAGGCCAGCGCGGCGGCCGGCACGCCGGCCACCGCCGCGCCGAAGGACCCGCGCCAGAACAGGTGCGCCAGTGACGCTCCACGTGCCCGCCGCACGGCCATCTCCGCGGACCGGCGGGCCGCGACCATCCGGGCCGCGAGAAGCATCATCACGACGCCCGCCACCGCCAGGCCCACATAGACCATCCACAACAGGACGTTCACCCCATTCGAGACCGCGACAAGCGTCGCCAGCGGTCCGAGCAGGGCAGACGACGTGCTCAGCGCGTTGGACATCGGGGCTAGGAGCCCGGTCAGCTGGGGAGTCTGGAGCGTGAACTGCTTCATCTCGCTGTACAGAGCCGGGGCCTGGGCGCGCAGCCCGGCTGTGGCTACCGGAAACTCCCACCGGATGCTCAGGCCCGCCAGGCCGAAGATCTCCTGCATCGTGGCGATCTCGCCGGGATCCGCGATGAACGCGCCCTCCCACAGCTTGCTCTGGCTCACATAAAGGTTCGGTGCCGCTAGCAGCGGATCGGCCTTCCAGAACGAGGAATCCGGATCGGTGGGCTCGACGATCCCGGTGACGTCGAGGTTCAGCTTGAAAGACGGGCTCGGCGGCCCATTCCCGGAGATCGTCGTCTGCAAGGGGGCGATAACCGCCACCCGAGAGCCGGGTCGCAGCCCCCACGCGCTGGCCGTCTGCGCGGTGACCACGACCTGGATGCCGCTTGCGGGGGAAGTGTCCGGCATGCTGCCGGCCACCAGTCGTATGTGGTCGGTGACCGGGTACGGGTAGGTGACCTCCACCTGCGCGGGGATCCCCTGCAGGGCGGGCAGCGAGCTGATCACGCCGCGCGGGCCCGATGTCATGGCCGTCCAGTCCGCCGTCTGCGGGGCCAGGGGCAGGGGGCCGGCGCCGAAGTCGCGGTGCAACTGGGCGGTGACGTCGTCAAGGTTGGCCGGTGTAAGACTCACCTGCTGGGAAACGCCCTGGAGAGCGCTGTTGACCGACACGTAGTTGGTCGCGACCACGATGGTCTTTTCAACCTGCGGCAGCCCGTTCATCATCTGCTGCACACCGAGCAGTCCCGTCGCCTGCGCCTCGCGGGGACCGGCGGTGGCGGCAAGCACGCAGCCCCCGGTTAGGAGCGCGAGCGCGAGACTTCCCGCGATCCCCATGCCAGTTACCCGGCGCAGGGCGCTCATGCGCTCTCCGCGGCACGAAGCTCGGCGGCGGCGTCGGGCCGGCGCGTGGCGGCGAGCACGGCGACGACCGCGGGCAGCACCGCCACGGCTAGCGCGAGCGCGATAGCCTGCGGCAGGTCATACTGCGTGACGGCGGGCGGCGTCGGCTGCTGCGCCGTCGGGGTGAGCGTGACGGCGGGCACGATCAGCCGGGCCACGAGCAAGCCGAGCAGCACCCCGAGGGCGGAGGACGGCAGGCTGAGCAGCAGCTTTTCCAGGAATAGCTGCAAGGCTGCCCCGCGCCGGGTCACGCCGAGTGCGGCGAGCAGCGCCGCCTCCGTGCGGCGCTGGCGCACGTCGGCCGCGATCGACACCCAGAACCCCGTGATAGCCAGGAGCGCCGCCGCGGCGGCCATCGCTAGCAGGGCCAGCTGCGGCGCGGCGGACAGCGGGTCACTGGTGACGGCCGTAGCCAGCCCTGCCGCGCTGGTGACGCCAGTACCAGCGGGAACGCTGGCCGTCAAAGCCGGAGGGACGCTCCCGTCAGCGGTGGCCAGCCACCACTGAGTGACCGGCAGCGGGGGAGCGGACTGCCGGGCAAGGTACTCCTGGACGCTGCCGAGATCGGTGATGAGCGCGCCACCCGGTGCCGTGACAGTCGGGAACGATGTCACCTCAGCCACGACTCGCAGCGAGACCTCCTCCCCCTCGATGGACACGGGCACGACTGAGCCGATCACCGCTCCGTTCGCGTCCATGAATGCTCCAGTCGCGATGGCCGGGATCGTCGTTACCCGGGCAGCCGCGGGAAGGAGCACCAGCTGCGCGGGGATCGCTGTGGCCGGCGGCGTTGGCACGCCGCCTGTGGTCTCTTGCCCATAGCCTGAGCTGAAGGTGAATGTCGCTGCCCGGCTTGTCACGTGCGCTGACACGCGGCCTGGCGGCGCGATTGGCAGCGGCAGGCCCTGGCTCGCCTGATAGTCGTCCAGGGCAGGCGAGCTGGCGTCGCCCGTCCAGCCTGCCAGCGGCAGGCCGCTGACGGTGAGCGTCAATGATGGTGCGGCGCGCAAGGGCATCAGGTACGTGGCCGTGATCGCGGCTACCCGCAGCGGGTAGCGCGCATGATTGCCGCCAAGGGACCCGACGAGCAGGTGGGCGAGTCCGTCCGCGACCAGCGTCCCGGCGGCGACCTGGTAGGCGGAGCCCGTCGCGTCGAGAATGGTCAGGGTCACGGTGACCGGCCCGAGCTGGGCCGCCAGCGCGCGGCTATCTCTAATGGATACCGGCAGATGCAGGCCGAGCGCGGCAGTGAGCCGGATCGTCCCGGCCCGTGCACCGGGCTGGGGCGCCGGCAGCACTGCCCCCGGCAGGCCGCCGGATGGCGTGATGGCGCGGAACAGGCTGGCTGCCGGCAGCCGCGACTCATCACCGCGCAGCCTGGCGGCCTGTGGTGCCTGGGCTGAGTCGACCGCGACCATCTCGCCGGGACTCGCCTGGATGTCGGCCGCCACCGCCAGCGAGTGCGTCACGCCCCGCGCGTCGGTAACCGCACCCACACCGCCAGGCTCAAGCTGGGCGGGCAGGTTGACCTGGACGTCGCCGCCAGTGGCGAAGATCGCCTGGTCGGAAGCCGACCGGGTCCAGCTCTCGTGCTGCGCGAGCGCGAGCGTGCCAGCGGCAACCGCCATGATCAGCAGCAGCGCCGCGCTACCCTGGCGGATCGGCATCCTGCTGAACTGCCAGCCGGCCAGCGAGGTCACCAGGCCCTTGCCCCGGGCGGCCAGCCGGTCCGTTGTCCGGGCCGCCAGCGGAAGCAGGCGCAGCGCGGCGACGCTTCCGGCGGCCAGCGCGAGTGCGGGCGCCAGCGCGAGCACCGGATCGATCCCCGCGGTCCCGCCATTGCTCGCCGCGGAATACTGGCGCAGCTGCCAGCCGGCCAGCACCGCGAGTACCACAAGGGCTATGTCCAGGCCGGCCCGCGCCACCCCTGCCACCATGGCCTGCCTGCCACGCCGGACCCGCGCGGCAGTTGGACTGGGAGTTGCTCCGGGAGCGAGCAGCGCGGCCACGGCTATGACCGCGACGACGAGCGCCGCCGCGGTCGCGTCGGACCAGCTCCCCGGTCGGCCCGCCAGCTGGATGCCAGCCGTCCCCAGCGGTCCCGCACTGGCAAGCGCGCTGGCGAGCCAGATCCCGGCGACCGCGCCGGCGATGGACACCAGCGCCGAGAGCGGGACCACCTCGGCGGCCGTGAGCCGGGTGAGCTGCGAGCGGGTCGCGCCGCGCGCGACCAGCAGCGCGGACTCGCCTTCCCGCTGGGCGGCCAGCAGCCGGGCGACCGCCAGCAGTGCCGCGATGGCCAGGACCAGAAGCTGCAGGGCGCTGATCACCAGCACCGACCGGGCGACTATCAGGTCGCTGTCCGCGCCGGACAGCACCGACGGCAGGCTCGTGGTTAGCTGAGCGCCGTTGAGGAAGCTCGCAGTCGGCAGCGACTTCGACAGGCTGGTGAGGTTCGCGGCTACCGGGTTGAGGTCACTGTCGGAGAAGGCGGTCATGTCGGGCTGCCCCACCCACGACCCGCTGCTCATCGTGAGCGCCGTCCCGAATGCCGCCTGGCTCACGACAAGAGGACCGTACGTGGTGGACCCGGATTCAGTGGACATGCCGCTGGCCGGGATGTAGCTGAGATTCCAGTATGAGTTCGCTGCGCCGGACCCGTGGCGCCGCGTGAAGACGCCAGTGATGTCAAAGCTGACCAGGGCGTTCGTGCCTTGGTCGCGCAGTCGCAGCACGTCTCCCGCGGAGACGTGCAGCAGTGCTGCCGCCGAGACGGGCAAGGCGGCGGGGATCGCTCCCGGCCGGGTGCCGCCTGAGGTCGCCGGCCACCGCCCGGCGACGAGCACCGCGTGGCTGGCGATCCCCTTCATCGAGGCTGCCTGCAGCAGCGCCGTGTTGCCCTTGCCGGCATTCGTCGGCGTCGCGGGAAGCGCGCCAGGGACGAGTCCCAGCGGAGAGGACCAGAATGCCTCCTGGAGGCTGAACGGAATGCCTGGCATCGCCGCGGCGATCTGCGCCCGCAGCGTCGCGCTGCCCTGGGCCGCCTGGCTGGGACCGCTCACCAGCGCATTCATCGACAGAGTCGTGTCCGGTGCTGTGACCAGGTCGTGCTGCACGGCCAGCGGCAGGGCCTGCCCGGCGAATACCGCTAGCGTGGCGGCCACCGCAGCCGCAACTAGTGTCGTCAGCGCGGCGGCTGCGAGCACGACCCAGTGCGCGGTCATCCGGCGGGTCGCCATCGGACCGCGGGGGCTGATCATACGTACAGCACCTCGACCAGATCGTTACGAGACCGAGCGCGACCTCGACACCCGGGACGGTGCTCATTATGCATATTTTCCGGCAAATGGGCCA
>NZ_JBARCR010000065.1:0-5807 GCF_049794275.1 Trebonia sp. | reverse complement strand
GTTCGGTGGCGAGGCCGACGAGGTGCTCGAGCACCTCGGTCGGCACCCGGGTGCCGACTCGCAGCTGTGGCAGTCCGAGCGCCCGGTAGGACGGGTCGCGCTGCGACTGCTCGAGGGCGATCTCCAGCTGGGCGCGCCGGCTCGGCGGCTGCTTCTTCAGCAGTTCGCCGACGGGCACCCCGAGCGCGGTGGCGAGCTGCTCTACCAGGGTCAGCCTGGGCTCGCGCTTGCCGTTCTCGATCAGCGACAGGACCGACGGCGTGCGGCCCACGCGGGCGCCGAGATCGGCGAGGGTCATGCCCCGCGCGCGGCGCACATGACGCAGCCGCTGGCCGAATGTTGCGAGGTCTAGACCTTCGGTCTCTACCAATTTTGGCGATTCTTTCATCGCGAAAAAGTGTAACACGGGCCCGTTCTGAAAAAAATGAAAGAATTTAATTGAGATTAGCCCTCGGCTCTGGCGCCGGCTACGGGCACCCTGGCGGTACGGCACCAAACCGAGAGGCATAACCATGGACACGATCAGCCAGCAAGCGGCCAACCTGCGTCAACAGTGGGAGACCGACCCCCGCTGGGCCGACATCGCGCGAACCTACACCGCCGAGGACGTGATCCGGCTGCGTGGCTCCATCACTGAGGAGCACACGCTCGCCAGGCGCGGCGCGGAGCGGCTGTGGGAGCTGCTGCACACCGAGGATGCCGTGCGGGCGCTCGGCGCGATCACCGGCAACCAGGCGGTGCAGATGGTCAAGGCCGGGCTGCAGGCCATCTACCTGTCCGGGTGGCAGGTCGCGGCCGACGGGAACCTGGCCGGGCACACCTACCCCGACCAGTCGCTCTACCCGGTGAACTCGGTGCCCCAGATGGTGCGGCGGATCAACAACGCGCTGCTGCGCGCGGACCAGATCACCTGGTCGGAACGGTCCGCCGACAGCACCGCCCCGCGGCAGAACTGGCTCGCGCCGATCGTGGCGGACGCGGAGGCCGGGTTCGGCGGGGTGCTGAACGTGTTCGAGCTGATGAAGGCGATGATCGAGGCGGGCGCCGCGGGCGTGCACTTCGAGGACCAGCTCTCGTCGGAAAAGAAGTGCGGCCACCTCGGCGGGAAGGTGCTCATCCCGACCGGGCAGCACGTCAAGACGCTGACCGCCGCGCGGCTCGCGGCCGACGTGTGCGGCGTGCCGACGCTGGTCGTCGCCCGCACCGACGCGCACGCCGCGACCCTGCTGACCGCGGACGTGGACGAGCGGGACCGGCAGTTCATCACCGGCGACCGGACCGCGGAGGGCTTCTACCGAGTGGCGAACGGGATGGCGCCGTGCGTGGCGCGCGGCCTGGCCTACGCCCCGTACTCCGACCTGCTGTGGATGGAGACCTCCACCCCGGACCTGGCCGAGGCGCGCGAGTTCGCCGAGGCGATCAAGGCCGAGTACCCGGACCAGATGCTCGCCTACAACTGCTCGCCGTCGTTCAACTGGCGAGCGCATCTCGACGAGGCGACGATCGCCAGGTTCCAGAAGGAGCTGGCGGCGATGGGGTACCGCTTCCAGTTCATCACGCTGGCGGGGTTCCACGCGCTCAACTACTCCATGTTCGACCTGGCGCACGGCTACGCGCGCGAGGACATGACGGCGTACGTGCGGCTGCAGGAGGCGGAGTTCGCGGCCGAGCCGCTCGGCTACACCGCCACCAGGCACCAGCGCGAGGCGGGCACCGGCTACTTCGACTTGGTCACGCAGGCGGTGGCGCCGAACGCGGAGACTCTCGCGCTCGCGGGTTCGACCGAGAGCGCCCAGTTCCGCTGAGGCTGAGCCAGTCAGTCGGCCGGGTGGCCGGGACCGGCCGTCACGACCACGGGTCGGGCGGCTGGTCGCCCGGCTGCTGCTGGATCGGCGCCGTCTGGTTCCCCCAGTCGGACGTCAGCAGCACGCTGCTGCCGGTCCCCGGTTGTGCCGTCAGGTCCTCGCCGGGCTCCAGGTAAACAGGCAGCGCGGTCCGCCGCCAGCGGGACGGGATAAACAGCGGAACGATCATCGCGAGCCCCGCGGCGGCGAGCACGCCGTTGATCAGCATCGCCTCGAAGCCGTCGCCGAACGCGTCCGCCTTCAGCGGGATGTAGCGCACCGCGCGGCCCACGTTCACCAGGTAGATGACGGTCCAGGCGAGCAGGCCGAGCCCGGGCAGCCCGGCCGCCAGCGGGGAGATCCGCGGCACCGCCACGCAGATCCCGGCCAGCAGGCCCACGCCGGCCAGCGCGGCGAAAGCGAGCAGTACGTTCCGCTGGTGCAGCAGCGAGCCGCCGACCGCCGGGAGGGTGGCCGCGGCGCCGTTCACCACCGGGACGCGCAACAGGCGCAGGTAGCCCCAGGTTGCGCCGAAGAAAATCGCCACCGCGAGCACGATTGCCAGGACAAATCCCGCTAGATGCCGCATCTTTGTCGCCTCCTGTCCGCCTATGTTGCCGTCTCCGGCGCGCGTTCGCAGCGAAACAGCGACGCTGACCGCCGGCGTGTCGCTGGCGCCCTAGCCAGCGGCGGCGGCGGCGCTAGCTGAGAACGGGCTGAGACCCAAGTCAGCGGTCAGCTGACTCATCGCTATCCTTAGGCGCGTGCACGTTGACGACATTTTCCGGGCGATCGGTTCGTTCGCCGTCAAGTTCCGCTGGGTAGTGCTGGCCATCTGGGTGGTGGCCGCGGTGGCCATCCCGAAGGCCCTGCCGTCGCTCGCCAGCGTGACACAGGGCAACAACAGCGCGTTCCTGCCCGCGAACGCGCCGAGCGAGCATGCGACGACCCTCGCTGCCCCGCTCGGGATCTCGCTGTCCGTCACGCCGGTGCCGGTGGTAGCCGCGGTACCCACCGGATCGTTCACCGCAGCAGACCAGGCCTATCTGGCTACCCTGACGACCGACCTGGCCAAGGTGCCGACCGTGACGAAGGCGCGCGAGCTCGGCCAGTCGCCAGTGCCGGGCCCGAACGGCGTCGACGGACAGGCCGCGCAGCTCCAGGTGCTCTCCACCGTGAACCTCAACGACGACAAGGCGGTCACGGACCTCGTCGACAACCTGCGCACCGCGATCACGGACTCATCGCCGCCGCCGGGCATGCAGGTGCACCTGGCCGGCCAGATAGCGATCCAGGTCGACCAGCAGAAGCAGTCCGGCAACACGGGCAACCAGGTTCAGTTCGTCGCGCTGATCTTCATCCTGCTGCTGCTGCTGGTGATCTTCAGGTCGTTGCTCGCGCCATTTATCACGGTGATCCCGGCGCTGCTGTCGGTGGCGATATCCGGGCCGCTGGTCGCCGAGCTCGCCAACCACGGGCTCAAGGTGTCCCAGCTCTCCCAGCTGCTGCTGATCGTGCTCGTGCTCGGCGCCGGCACCGACTACGGCCTGTTCCTGGTGTTCCGGGTCCGCGAGCGGATCCGGCTCGGCGACCCTGGGAAGGACGCGGTGGTCAACGCGCTGACCAAGGTGGGCGAGTCGATCACGTTCTCCGCCCTCACCGTCATCGCGGCGCTGCTGTCGCTGCTGTTCGCGACCTTCCAGATCTACTCCAACCTCGGCATCCCGCTGGCGATCGGCATCGGCGTCATGCTGGTGGCCGGCCTGACGCTGCTGCCCGCGCTGCTGGCGATCTTCGGGCGCGCCGCGTTCTGGCCGTCCAAGCCCAAGCCAGGCGGCGCCACCAGCGGGGCGTGGGGCCGGATCGCCGCGCGCATCGTCAAGCGCCCGGCCGTCACGCTGACTATCGGCGTGATCGTGCTCGGCGGGCTGGCGGCCGCGGTCACCGGGTACCAGAGCGCCGGATTCGGCGGCACCATCTCGGCGCCCGCCGGAACCGACTCCGCCGCCGGCACCACCCTGCTTAACAAGTACTTCCCGGCCACGGCCGCCAACCCGACGAACCTCGTCTACAAGCTGCCGGTGCCCGCCTGGGATGAGGCGCCCGCCATCGCGGCGGCGACCGCGAAGCTCCAGGCGTCCAAGGAGTTCACCGGGGTGACCGGGCCCCTCAACCCGGTCGGCGGCGCCGGGATCACCCCGGTCCAGTACGCCGAGCTGCACGCCGTCCTCGGCTCCGCCCCGCTGCCGCCGACCGTGCCGCCCGTGCCAGCCGCCCTCGCCGGCAGGGTCACGGCTGCCCAGTGGTCCGGCGCGTACCAGCTGTACCGGGCGACTCAGCAGTTCGTGTCCACGGATGGCAAGACGATCCAGTTCGAGACCTCGCTCGCGGCCGGCGACCCGTCCACCACGGCGGCGCTCAACGCGGTGCCCGCGGTGCGCGACGCGGCGGCGTCGGTGGTGCCTATCCTGCACGCCACCGATTACGGCGTCGCCGGCGAGGCGCCCGCGCTGTACGACATCAGCGCGATCTCCAGCAGCGACCTGGCGCACGTCATCCCGATCGCGATCATCGTGATCGGCGTGCTGCTCGCGCTGGTCATGCGGTCACTGATAGCGCCGTTGTACCTGATCGCGTCGGTGGCGCTGTCGTACTTCGCCGCGCTCGGGCTCGCCGTCATCCTGTTTATCGAGCTGGGGAATTCCGGCGGCATCACCTTCATCCTGCCGTTCCTGTTGTTCATCTTCCTGCTGGCGCTCGGCGAGGACTACAACATCCTGGTCATGACCAGGATCAGGGAGGAAGCTCACCATTATCCGCTACGTGAAGCAGTGTCTCGCGCACTTTCCGTGACCGGAACCACGGTCACCTCGGCCGGCCTGGTACTCGCCGGGACGTTCGCGGTGTTCGCCGTGGTCGGCGGGCGCGGCTCCGGCGGTTCGCAGATCAGGGACGTCGGCATCGGCCTCGCGGTCGGGGTGCTCATGGACACGTTCGTGGTCCGCACCGTGCTGGTGCCGTGCACCGTGGTGCTGCTCGGCAAGTGGAACTGGTGGCCGTCGAAGATAACCGTCGACAGCCCGCCCGCGGACGCGGTGACCGCGAGCGCGGACGCGCTGGGGCTGTCGGATTCCGCGTCGGGATCGCCTGACGGCGAGTCCGACACGACGTCGCCGACCCGCGCCGAGCGGCCCGGACGCGACTAATTGACGCCATGATCTCCGGACATGCCGGGCGGGGTGCTTTCCTTATGGGGCGCTGACCGGGAGACTCTTACGGAAGTGGTTCGGGGAAGGGACGCCGATGCAGGAACTGCGCTTCGTCGCGGTCAGCGAGGATGGCCGTTACGCTGTCCTCGCCGTCCCCGGGCGCAGCGCGCGCTTTACCTTGCCGATCGATGAGCGGCTCAGGGCTGTCGCGCTCGGCCAGACCTCCCGGCTCGCCCAGTACGAGATCGAAGTGGAGAGTCCCTTGCGACCCAAGGAGATCCAGGCACGGATCCGCGCCGGTGAGACTGCCGAAGAGATCGCCGACGCGGCCGGTATCCCGGTCGAGCGTGTGCGCTGGTTCGAGGGCCCGGTCCTCGGCGAGCGGGCCTACATCGCGCAGCAGGCGCAGGCCGCCTCGGTGCGGCGGCCAGGTGACTCTTCAGGGCCTGGCCACCGGCTTGCGGACATCGTGCCGTCCCGGCTGAAGGCCGCGGGTGCCGACCCGGCCGACGGAGAGTGGGACGCACGCAAGCGCGGCGACGGGAACTGGCAGGTCACGCTCACCTTCACGGCCGCGGGACGGCTGCACGTCGCGGAATGGATGTTCGATCCCCGCCGCCGTCATGTGCTGCCGGAGGACGACAACGCCGCCCGGCTGTCGCTGCCCGACGCCGAGCTGCCGCCGCTGTCGGCGCCCATGCCTGGCGAGGCGACGGTGACGCCGCTGGCCCCGCGGCTGGGCGCGGTGTCGGCT
>NZ_JBARCR010000064.1:0-14262 GCF_049794275.1 Trebonia sp. | reverse complement strand
CGGTGTGGCTGCCGCCGCCGGGGGACGGCGCGGACGCGGAGCTGCTCGCCGGGCTGTCCGCGGCGGGAATCCAGGTCCGGGTGCTGCGCGGAGCGCAGGAGCCGCCGGGCGCGCACCTCCTCGACTTGGTGTCGATCATGGACACGCTTCGCGTGTCCTGCCCGTGGGACAGGGAGCAGACGCACGCGTCCCTGGTGCGGTACCTGCTCGAGGAGGCCTACGAGGCGGTCGAGACCGTGGAAGACGGCGACCCGGCCTCGCTGTGCGAGGAACTCGGCGACGTCCTGCTCCAGGTGCTGTTCCACGCGCGGATCGCGGCGGAGCGCGCCGCCGTCGAAGGGGGCTTCACCATCGACGACGTTGCCGACACCCTCGCGGCGAAGTTGATCAGGCGCCATCCGCATGTGTTCGGCTCGACGGCCGTGTCGTCCGCCGCCGACGTGAATCGCAACTGGGAAGAGATCAAGAAAGCCGAGCGCTCGCAGCGGTCCGCCGCGGCCGGCGGCGGGGCGCCGTCCGTCCTCGACGGGGTGCCGTTCGGGCAGCCCGCGCTGTCGCTCGCGGCGCAGTTGCAGCGGCGTGCCGAACGGGCCGGGATGCCCGGTGACTCTTTCGCGGCCAGCGACCCTCCCGGGGACGGTGCCGCCGGGGAGATCGGCGAGGAGCTGATGCGGGTGGTGGCGCGGGCCCAGGCCACCGGGCTCGATCCCGAGTTCGAGCTGCGCGCTGCGGCCCGCCGGTTCGCGGAGCGGGTTCGCTCCTGGGAACGATCCGGCGGCTGACCCGGTCTCTGCCACGGCACCGGATTATTACGACTCCGCCTCGAAAGCCGGTTGCTGTGCTCTGCGGTGGTTCGTTGTGCGTCCTCGTTACAAGGTTTCCTTGGGGCGGAAGGGACGATACGGGTGGAAGCGATCATCAATGAGATGCGCGCAGCGGTGGCACCGGGGCAGCAAGACCTCGACGCGGCGGAGGTCAGCCGGCTCAGGGAGCTGACCGCTCGCCTGGTGGCCGGCCGGCGCGAGGAGGCCAGGACTGAGTACGAGCGCTTCCTGTCCGTGATCAAGCGTGAGCTCTGCCTGCCAAGGGACCGGCTGGCCGAACGCCTGGACGGTGCGGTGGTCCTGGTCACCGGGGGTACGGGCTGCGTCGGATCCACCTTGATCACGCAGCTTGCCGCGTTCAGGCCAGCCAGGATCGTCAGCGTCACCCGCGGCGTCACCCGCGGCTGGCCACGGCATCCAGGCGCCGAGTACCTGTACGCCGACGTCAGGGACCAGGCGCGGATGGAGGCGCTGATCGGCGAGATCAGGCCGGACCTGATCTTCCACGTGGCTTCCCAGCGGGACCCGGGACAGGCCGAGACCCAGGTGCACCACACGGTGACCACTAACGTGCTGGGCACTAGAAGCGTGCTCGGTGCGGCGGCTGCCGCGGGAACCGGGCAGGTGGTGTGCGCCTCGACCGGCAAGGCGCTGCGGCCGTTCTCCCCTGACGTCTATACCGCGTCCAAGCGCGTCGCGGAGTGGGTGGCGTTCGGCTTCGCCGCGTCCGGCGCGCTGCCGGTTTCCGCGGTCAGGTTCACCCACGTCGTGGACAACTCGATCATCCATCAGCGGCTCCAGGACTGGGCCGCGTCGTCCGCGGTGATCCGGCTGCACAGCCCGCAGATCGCGTTCTACGTCCAGTCCGCTGTGGAGTCCGCGCAGCTGCTGATGCTGTCGGCCCTCGACAAGGGCCGCGCGCGCCCCGGCCGGCTGCCGATACGTGCCATCGCCGACCTGGGCTGGCCGGTCAGCCTCCTCGACCTCACCCTCGGCGTGCTGGCCGCGCGGGATTCCGGCGCCCCCGTCTACCTCAGCGGGTACGACCCAGGCTACGAAGAGGTGCCGTTCCCCGGGCTGTACGATCCGGCGACCGCCGGGGATCTGAGCCCGTTGCTGAACGCCTTCGAGGCGGCGGCCGCGGTGCCGTCGGAGTGCCCGATGACCAACGTCTTCGAGGCCGAGTTCGCGCCGGAGCCGCGGGCCGCGGGGCTCTCCGCCGAACTGGTCGCGATCTGTGGCGAGACCGACGACCCGCAGCGGATCCGCGCCGCCCTTCGCGAGCTGTCCTGGGCGCTGCTCGACGCCACCCTCGCCGCCGCCCCGCCCGAGGCGCTGACCAGAGCCGCCCGCATCGCCAGTCGGCACGTCGCGACCCTGACGGCGGATCACTGTCAAATCTTGCGAACCATCCAGAAGTGGGGCAGTGAAAGTAGTAACTTAGCGATTGGCGAGGCTGGTCGCTAGCTATCTGACCGCTGCTGTTGATGATCTTTGCGTGACTATGTGAAGCATCTTAGGAGTTCCCTGACCCAGGGTCCGCTGTAGTGCTCGTGGGTCTGAGCTGACGTTGAAGCAGTATCGAAACTTGTAAACACTCCCTGTTCGGGAGACATTTACTGATACTGCTAGCCATGTGAGTGCATCGGTGTAAACCAGTCGGCTCGACTGCGCGTCACTCATACAAGAGCTAGAGCTGTGGCTGAAGTGACAGCTGTTTCCCGGCGGCGCTGTGCCGTTGTGATGGATGAGCGGGGTAGGTGTGTCGGATTCTGTTGCGGTCGCGAGTGATCATCTCGCCGAGCACCTCACGAGCGGACCGGCCGCGTGGACCCGTAGTTACCGGCGCCGGGCGGCTGCCGCTGACTTCGTGGTCGCGGCGGTATCCGCGGCGGGGGCCGCACTGCTTCGCTTCGGCCTGCAGCCGTCCGTCAAGTACCTGGTGCTGAGCTGCCTGCTGCCGGTCGCGTGGGTGATCGCGCTCTCGATCTTCGGCGGCTATGACGCGCGGTTCATAGGCACCGGCTCAGACGAGTTCAGGAAGGTGCTGAACGCGTCCTGGAGCCTTACGGCCGGGCTCGCCTTGCTCTCCTACGTGGCCAACGACGAGCTGTCGCGTATTTACCTGCTGATCAGCATGCTCGCCGTCACGATGCTGGACCTGGTCGCCAGGTACAAGCTCCGCAAGCGGCTGCACCGGGAGCGGGACGCCGGCAGGTCGATGTCCGCGGTGGTGGCCGTGGGGCACGAGACCGCGGTCGCCGACCTGATCACCGAGCTGCGCCGGGAGCGCTACCACGGCCTCGAGGTAGTGGCCGCATGCCTGACCGGGGAGTCCTTCGCTACCGAGGTGGCCGGCGTGCCCGTCATCGGTGATCTCGATGACACGCCGGACGTGGTGCGGCGCTGCGGCGCACAGACGGTCGCCGTGCTCTCCTGCCCAGAGATCGATGGCGTGCGGCTCAGGCAGCTCGCCTGGGAGCTGGAGAAGACTGGTACCGACCTCTGCCTGGCCCCCGCGCTGCTCGACGTGGCCGGCCCGCGTACGACCATCAGGCCGACCGCGGGGCTGACCCTGCTGCACGTCGATCACCCGCAGCTCAGCGGTCCGCTGCAGATCATGAAGGACCTGTTCGACCGCTGCGCCGCCGGGTTCGCGCTCGCCCTGCTCGCGCCGGTGATGCTGTTCATCGCGCTGGCGATCCGGTTCTCCGACGGCGGCCCCGCGCTGTTCAGGCAGACCCGGGTCGGCAAGGACGGCGGTACCTTCCAGATGTACAAGTTCCGCACCATGGTGGTGGATGCCGAGCAGCGGCTGGCCGAATTGCAAGAGCGGAACGACCTCGACGGCGTGCTGTTCAAGATGCGCCGCGATCCCCGCATCACCGCGATCGGGGCCCGGCTCCGCAAGTGGTCGCTTGACGAGTTGCCGCAGCTCTTCAACGTCCTGCTCGGCGAGATGTCGCTCGTCGGCCCGCGGCCGCCGCTGCCCGCCGAGACGGAGCGGTACGCCGACCACGTTCGCCGTCGGCTCGTGGTGCGGCCAGGGCTAACCGGCCTGTGGCAGGTGAGCGGGCGCTCCGACCTGTCCTGGGACGAGTCGGTCCGGCTCGATCTGCGCTACGTGGAGAACTGGTCATTCGCGCTGGACCTGCT
The DNA here is from genome assembly GCF_049794275.1 of Trebonia sp. Taxonomy (NCBI): domain Bacteria; kingdom Bacillati; phylum Actinomycetota; class Actinomycetes; order Streptosporangiales; family Treboniaceae; genus Trebonia; species Trebonia sp. Next base: position 10,282 of record NZ_JBARCR010000064.1, on the reverse strand, counting down.
GATCCTCTGGAAGACGGTCTCGGTGATGTTCAGGGGATCCGGTGCGTATTAGCCGGCGCGAGGCCCGGGTTCCTGGAAGTGCCCGCGTGAGGGAGATCACATGACCGCGATGCCCCAAGAGCTGTTCAGCCTTGAGGTCGCAGACCTGAATGCTGACAGCTCCAACATCACGGCCCTGGTCCGCCGTGCCGCCACCGGCGACATGCAGGCCTGGAATCTGCTCGTCGATCAGTACGGCAGGCTCATCTGGTCGATTACCGCGCGGTTCAAGCTCATCGAAAGCGACGCCGCCGACGTCGTGCAGACGACCTGGATGCGGCTCATCGAGCACATCCACCGCATCGAGCAGCCCGATCGCATCGGTTCCTGGCTGGCGTCAACCGCGCGCAATGAATGCCTGCGGCACGTGGCGGCGCGCAAGCGCCTGGTGCTCGTCCATGAAGACGCCGAATTCGACGGGGTCGATCACCACGGTCCCGAAGTAGACGAGGCGCTGCTGGCGGCCGAACGCGCGCAAGTCGTCCGCGAGGCGATGGCGCACCTCCCCGCGCAGTGGCAGCAACTGCTCGAGTTGCTGATGGCCGACCCGCCCATCTCCTACGCCGAGATATCCGACCAGCTGGGACTGCCGGTGGGCAGCATCGGTCCGACCCGCGGGCGCTGCCTGGCAAAGCTCCGTGTCTTGCTGGAGGCTTCCTGAGTGGCGTTACACGGTGGCGCGTACGGTGCTCGTCTGAGGCGGCGGTACGCCCGAGGAAGTCGCCCAGTGCCACGACCATTGTGAGCAATGAAGTGGGTCTTGTGATACATGAAGACGGCGGCTGACCCGGAGATGGCGTCGATAGCGGTCGGACGGCTTAGCGCGGTCGGCAGCCGTGCGCAGTGGCTGCAGCGGGTCAGCGTCATCGGGCGGCTCGGCTGGGGAGTGGCGGACCAGGCTGTCTCCAGCCTGACCAACGTCGCCGTGAGCCTGCTCCTCGTCCGGGTGCTGGCGCCGGCTCAGTTCGGAGCGTACGGACTGGCTTACATCACCTACGGGTTCGCGCTCAGCGCTTCACGCGGGATCTCAACGGAACCGCTGATGGTGCGGTTCAGCGGCGCGAAGCTCCAGGTGTGGCGGCATGCCGTCGCCGGCTGCACGGCGACCGCCCTCATGACCGGCCTCATCGCCGGCGTCCTCGCGCTGGCGGCGGGGGCCGTGCTGCACGGGACGCCGAGCGCCGCGTTCACCGCCCTCGGCATCACGTTCCCCGGCCTGCTGCTGCAGGACAGCTGGCGTTATTCGTTCTTCGCGCTCGGCCGCGGCAGCCAGGCATTCCTCAACGACCTGATCTGGGGCCTGACGATGGTGCCCGGCCTGATCTTCCTGAGGGAGATCGGGCAGACCAGCGTGTTCTGGGTGGTGTTCGTGTGGGGCGCCACGGCAGGCATCGCCGCGCTGATCGGGCCCCTGCAGGCCAAGGTGCTCCCGAACATCGCGGAAGGCATGCGCTGGATAGCCAGGCACCGCGACATCGGGTTCAGGTTCCTCGCCGAAGGCGCGGTGTCGAACGCGGGCGGCCAGCTTCGCGGCTATGGCGTCGGGCTGTTCCTCGGCCTGGCCGCGGTCGGCTACATCCAGGCCGTGGGCACGCTCATCGGCCCGATGACGATCATGTTCCAGGCGATGTCCCTGGTGCTGATACCGGAAGCCGCCCGGGTGCTGAGCCGGGCGCCGGCCCGGCTCAGCTTGTTCTGCGTGGTGGTGAGCGCGGCGCTCGCCGTGGTCGCCGTTACCTGGGGCGCGGTGCTGCTGGTACTGCTCCCGCACGGGCTCGGCCAGCTGGCGATAGGCGAGATCTGGAAGCCCGCTTATCCGGTGGTGCTGCCGACTATGGTCGGCGTGCTCGCCGCGGCCGTCAGTACCGGCGGCTACGCGGGCCTGCACGCGCTCGGCGCCGCGCAGCGGAGCCTCAGGGTCTCCATCTTGGGCACCGTCGCTTTCGTCGCCCTGTCGGTAGGCGGCGCGCTCATCTGGCACACCGACACGGCCGTGATCTGGGGAACTGCCGTGGCCGGCTGGATTTCCTGCGTCCTGACGTGGCAGCACTTCTTCAAGGCGCGGGCGGAGGCGAGCGCCGTCCAGGCGTCGCTGGACGCGGCGATCGGCCCGCGACGCCGCGGCGGACGGCACCGCAGACGCTAGCCGCGGCCGTCAGCCGCTGACGGCGAGCTTGCGGACGCGCAGCCCGAGGTTCACCGCGTAAGAGACGCCGAGCAGCACCGGGCGCATGCCGAAGATGCGCGATCTGCGGGCATAGGCGATTTTCCGGTGCTTGCTCGGGGCGTGCGCGCTCAGCGAGATCTCGCGAACGCGATAGCTGATCAGGAACTCGTCCATGATCCCGCGGCGCCCCTTTTCCTTGAGCACTTCCCAGAAAATGGCGTCCTCGTCGACAGCCGCGGAATCGTCGAACGGGTACGTCAGGAAGAAATCGGTTCGGCCCAGCCAGGTGCTGGGCATCGGCAGCTCTTTAGCAAAACCAAAGAAGTATGGCGTGCCTTCCGCTCGTATTAGCACGTGCTTAGTGCCGATCACGTCGAGTTCGGGGTGCCGGGTCATGAAGTCGAGCTGCTTCGCGATCTTTGCCGGCTTCCACACGTCGTCGCCGTCGAGGAAGGCGACGAACTCGGTTCGCGATCGTTCGATCGCGCGGTTCCTGACCGCCCCGGCCCAGGCGTGCTCGAGGCGGAGAAGCTCGACACCCGGCTCGAGGGAAGCGAGAATATCGTCGATCCATTCGTTGTCCTCCGCCACGCACACGATTATGTGGGTGGGGACGGTCTGCCGCTGCGCGGAGCGGATGGCATCCGCGACAAACGGCCGTTCCGCCTCGGTCATGCACGTTATGATCGTTGTCACGCCCGTCATGCTGGCTGCCTCGCTCGTGAACCGGAGTGGTCTCTTATGAGAGAGCCCGGTCACCGTGATTGATACGACTGGGCGTCCTGATGGGGCAACCAGGGTACCCCGCTTGCCGAACCGCAGAGAGGGAACCGATCGTGCTCGCAGCGCTAACCCGCAGTGTTCGGATCAGGCCGGGATCGCGGCGCCACTTGATATTCCTCCTTGTCATCGGGCCGGCACTCGCGGTGGCCGGCTGTACCGGCGGCGGCACCGCGTCGAGCTGGAACGGCACCGTGCCCGGTGTCAGCGGCTCAACCAGCCAGAACCCCGCGGCCGCCGGCGGGGCGCCGCGTTCGGGCACGCCAATTTGCGCGCAGAAGATTCTCATCTCGCCGTACTCCTATGACGGCGCGCCTGGGACTTTCACCACGAGCGGCGCGAATCCCGGGTTGCCGACTTTCGGCTCGCGGGGAACCGACTTCCCTGACGCGCAAAAGATTATCGTTGTCCCCGCGGGTGACAATTCTGGCGCCGCGTCGGCGGGAGACTATCAGGTCGCCCGCACGATCGTATATTTCGAGCCGGGCGTCCATGAGCTTACCAACAGCATGTATACGGGTAACCACTCCTATTACATTGGCGGCTACAGCAAGCAGACCGGAAAAGCCGTCATAAACGGCGTGAACGGCGGTAACGGATCTTTCGCGAGCAAGCCGAGTTCAGGCAACGCCGTATACAACACCTGGGAATACCTCACCATCGAGAACTTCGCGTCGACGGTGAACAACGCTGTGCTCGGCAACATTAACTCGAATTACGGGAATGGGCAAGACGACGGAGACGTTTACCGCTACGACACGATCGGCCCGAATGAGTACGGTTACAATGGCGGAAACGCGCCACGGACAGGCGAGAGCAATGGCGGCGGATACGCTATTAACGTCGGCAATGACACTACCATCGCGTACAACTGCCTAACGCAGGACGCGCAGGGCGCTTTCAACGGCAGCAGCGTCGTCAACGTCAGCATCGTGCACAACGAGATAAGCCGGAACGGGCTCGGTGAGTACCCCGATTCTGAGGGGCCGGGAGGAAGCCAGTTCGGATGCGGCTGCTCCGGCGGCGGCAAGCTGTTCTATTCCGTGAACGCCACCGTGGATTACAACTATGTGCACGACAACTACAACGTCGGAATCTGGTTCGACTTCCTGAACTCCGGCGCGGATATCTCGTACAACTACATTTCCTCGAACTGGAGCGCGGGCATCCAGTACGAGGCCAGCTACAACGCGCGGATCGCGGACAACACGCTGGTGGGCAACAGCTGGCCCTCGGACGGCCCGTGGCCCGCCGGCGTCAAGGGCGGCGACTGCAACACCGTCACCTGCACCCAGGGCGGCGGCATAATCGCGGGGTCCTACGGTAATCCGCAGGCCGCGATATATGTCGCCAACTCGGGCGGCAACGCGAGCTTCGGGCCCATTAAGGTGCCCAACGGGGTCACCGTGCCGGGATGTGCGTCAGATTGCGAGGTCGCCTCACGTTACAGCGGTCACCTATGGATAACGGGCAACCAGCTGATCAACAACTTCGGCGGTGTTTCCGTCTATACGGACACCAATCGCTACCCGGGTGACATCGACCACGACGCGAGCTGCGCGACGCCGCTCGGCGCCCTCCAGGAAACCAACGACACCCTCTACTACCAGCAGGGCACCTTCCTGCAGGATTCCAACAACGACGCCACTATTTCCGGTGACCAGGTAACGACTCACAGCGGCCTGATGGCCTTGTGCGATGACTACGGCAAGCCGCGGCAGAGCGGTCCGGCGAACGACGTCGACGCGGTCAAGGCGCCGGTCGTCGGGATGGCCGTGTTCAACCTGTCGACAGGCGACTTCCTCGGCACGGTCACCTCGGTGGCCAGCGCGCACTCCTTCACGCTGAGCAAATCGCCGGGGGACGCGTCAGGCGCGGGCCTGCTGCTGTCCGCCTACGGGGGGTGCGGACCCGCTGACTACGTCGGCGGCGGGCCCGGCATCAAGTCGGGCAAGCCGGCGGCCTACTACTGGGACAACTGCATGCTCGGGTCGCGAAACGTGACCGTTTCCCATAACACGTTCTCGATCAACGCCAACGTGGTCAAGGGCTGCACCGCGGCCAACGACTGCGGCTTCCAGCAGCTGATCGCGTTCAACGCGGGCGTGCCCACGCTGATGCAGTTCTTCGACTCCTACGCGAACCTGATCGGCAAGTCGGCCCAGGGCCTGGGCAACGCCTGGATGGACAACACCTACACCTGGACCGGTCCTGGCCAGTGGTCCTTCGAAGCCGGATTGCAGGGAACCCACGTGTCGCAGTCGCAGTGGCGCGGTGCTCCCTACGACCAGGACGCGAACAGCGCCTTCTCTTAGCAAGTTCTTAGTAACGGTGCACCCAGAATGACACCGGTGGTGAGTACCAGGGCCGAGGGAAGGTAGTCGTAGGCACTATGGTGGCTAACGGTGACGGCGGTGCCCCGGAGGCGACCGGGGCAGCTGAGCCAGCCGGGTCAGCTGAGCCAGCCGGGTCAGCTGGTGCGGGATCGGTCCGTGACCCGCGGCCAGTCATCATCTCGACTACCTTCCGCGAAACCGGCACCACCGGCGTCCACACGCATTTCCAGCAGGTCGCGCAGTTCTTGCGGGAGCACGGCACTCCGGTAAAGATCGTCACGCCGTTCTCCTGGGCCCGGCCGCTCACCTACCCGGTGTTCGCTCCCCGGCTCGTGCTGCAGCGCGTCCACGGGACGGCGAGCGTGCTGTGGTACCGGCACTGGCACGAGGTGTTCCTGCGCAACGCCCTCGAGCGCGAACTCGCCGCGGCCGGCGACTGCGTGATCTACGCACAGGGGCCGCTCGACGCGCGTGCCGCGCTCGCCGCCCGCACGGGCCCGCGGCAGCGGGTCGTGATGGCCGTCCACTTCCGCACGTCCCAGGCCGACGAGCACGCGGAACCAGGCCGCGAGCTCAAGCGCGACGGCCGCGTGTTCCGGGCGATCCGCGAGACAGAGCGAGAGGTCATCCAACAGCTTGACGGCCTGGTGTACGTGACCAAGTGGGCGCGGGACGCGCTGCTCACCTGGCTGCCGGATGCAGTGTGGGTGCCGTCCACGGTCATCAGCAACTTCGTCGCCCCGCTGCCGGCCGGCGAGGCCGCCGAGGCCGCCGAGGCCGGCCAGGCCAGCGAGTATCTCGCGGACCTCGTCACCGCCGGCCGCCTCGACGACAGGAAGAACCACCGGTTCCTGCTGGAAGCCCTCGCGGCGGCCTGCAAGACCGGTCACCGCCTGACGCTCGACGTGTACGGGGACGGGCCGCTGAAGCGCGACCTCGAGCAGCGCATCGCCGCGCTCGGGCTGGAAACGCAGGTGCGGCTCTGCGGCTTCCGCACGGACGTCCGCGCCCTGCTGCCGCGGTACCGCGCGTACGCCCATGCCGCGTACGCCGAGACGTCCTCACTGGCCATCATCGAGGCGATGGCGGCAGGGCTGCCGATCATCGCCGGGGGCATCGGGCCGATCGCCGAACTCGCCGACGACGGGGTCGAAGCCCGCTTCTGGCCGCTCGACAACCCGGAGCAAGCCGCGGTCATCGCCGTTGAACTGCTCGGATCGGAGGAAGCCAGGGCGAAGGCGGGGACCGCGGCCCTCGAGCGTTTCCGGCGCGACTACTCCGCCGCCGTCCTAGGCCCGCAGATCAGGTCATTCCTGCTGGATCCGGTCGGCGTAACCTGAACGCGCGCGCTGTATCAGCGGCCAGCGCCTGGCGCTCCTATTTTGTGTGCAGACCCGGATCCTGATTATCGTGCAGAACCTGCCGGTGCCCTTCGACCGGCGGGTGTGGCTCGAGTGCCAGGCCCTCACTTCGGCGGGCTACCGGGTCGCTGTCGTGTGTCCCAAGGGCAAGGGCGACCCCGGCTACGAGGTCATCGACGGCGTGGAGATCCACAGGTACCGGCCCTACGCGCCCGGCGGCAGCAAGCTGAGCTTCGTCGCCGAGTACGCGTACTCGTTCCTCGCGACGGCCTGGCACACGCTCAAAGCGCGCCGCAACGGACGGTTCGCGGTCATCCAGGCGTGCAATCCGCCGGATATCTTCTGGCCGATCGCGCTCGCCTTCCGCCTGGAGCGGACCAAGTTCGTGTTCGATCATCACGACCTGTGCCCCGAGCTGTTCCTGTCCCGTTTCGAGCACCCGCCGGCCCTGCCGTTCAAGGGGCTGCTGTGGCTGGAGCGCAGGACGTTCCGCACCGCGAGGCACGTGATCTCGACGAACGAGTCCTACCGGCAGATCGCCATCGAGCGCGGCGGCAAGTCGCCGGGCGACGTCACGGTCGTCCGCACCGGGCCGAACCCTGACCGGCTGAAGCGCGGCCCGGCCGACGAGGAGCTCAAGCGCGGGCGCAAGCACCTGGTCGCGTACATCGGCGTGATGGGGCCGCAAGACGGCGTGGACATCGCGGTGCGCGCCGCCGGCATCATCGTCCGCGAATTCGGGCGCGACGACATCGCGTTCACTCTCATCGGCTCCGGCGACTCCTACGACGAGCTCGTCGCGCTGCGCGACGAGCTCAACCTGCAGGGGCACGTCGAGTTCACCGGGCGCGCGCCCGATGAGCTGGTGATCAAGATCATGTCCACGGCCAGCGCCGGTCTTTCGCCGGATCCCAAGAATCCGCTGAACGACGTGTCTACGATGAACAAGACGATGGAGTACATGGCGTTCGAATTGCCGGTTGTCGCCTTTGATCTTCGTGAGACCCGGGTCTCGGCACAGGATGCTGCGGTGTACGCCACGCCCAACGACGTCCACGAGTACGCCAAGGCTCTCGTCGGGCTGCTTGACGACGAGGCCGCGCGCGCCCAGCTGGGCAAGCTCGGCAGGGCACGCGTCGAGGACGACCTGGCCTGGAGCCACCAGGAGCGTGCCTACCTGGGGGTCTACCAGCGCCTGACCGCGAAGAACTGACCACGCGGACTACCACCGAGCACTCACCGAGCGACCCGGTCAACGGGACCGGGCACTGGCGAAGGACCCGATGAAACAGATAGCCCAGAACTACAAGTCCGGCGAGCTGACCGTGCTCGACGTGCCGGCCCCGGTGTGCCGTCCAGGCGGTGTGCTCGTGCGGTCGCTGTACTCGCTGATCTCGACCGGCACCGAGATGATGAAGGTCACCGAGGCCAGCATGTCGATGGTCGGCATGGCGCGGGCGCGGCCGGACCAGGTCAAGAAGGTCATCGACCAGGTGCAGCAGCAGGGCCTCGTCACCACCTACAAGAAGGTGATGAACAAGCTCGACTCCTACACCCCGCTCGGCTACTCCCTGTGCGGCGTGGTCACCGAGGTGGGCAAGGGCGCCGAGGAGTTCAAGGTGGGCCAGCTCGTCGCCTGCGCCGGCAACGACCAGGCGCTGCACGCCGAGTACAACTGGGTGCCTGTCAACCTCTGCGCGAAGGTCCCCGACGGCGTGGCGCCAGAACACGCCGCGTTCGCCACCGTGGCAGCCATCTCCATGCACGGCGTGCGCCGGGCCGAGGTCCAGCTCGGCGAGACGGCCGCCGTCATCGGCCTCGGGCTGATCGGCCAGCTCGTGATCCGGCTGCTCGTCGCGGCCGGCGTGCAGGCGATCGGCATCGACCCGGTGCCCGACCGGTGCCGGCTCGCGGAGAAGGCGGGCGCCGTAGCCGCCGGGGCGCCCGACGACCTGGACACGGTGCTCGCTGAGCTAGCCAAGATCACCAGCGGCCGCGGCGCCGACCACGTGTTCCTGTCCGCCGGCGGGAACAGCAACGGCCCGGTCGAGGCGGCCGTGAAGCTGGCCAGGGACCGCGCGCGGATCGTCGACATCGGCAAGATGAAGCTCGACCTGCCGTGGAACGCCTACTACGAGAAGGAACTCGACGTCAGGTTCTCCCGGTCCTACGGTCCTGGCCGGTATGACACCCGCTACGAGCTCGAGGGCATCGACTACCCGGCCGGGTACGTCCGGTGGACGGAGAAGCGGAACCTCGAGTCGTTCCTCGACCTGGTCGCCCGCAACGAACTCGACGTCGCGACGCTGATCGACGGCGTCTTCCCGTTCGACGAGGCGGCCAAGGTGTACGGCGACCTCAAGGACGGCACGCTCAAGGCGATCGGCGTCCTGCTCGAGTACCCGGTGCCGGCCGAGGACGCGCCGCCCCCGGCGACGAAGACGGTGCTGCCAGGGGCGAAGACACCGTACGTTCGGACCAATGAAAAGGGCAGGCAGCGGATAGCGGTCGGCTTCGTGGGAGCGGGCAGCTACGCGAGCTCCATGCTGCTGCCGCACCTCGCCAAGCTGCCCGCGGCGGACCTCGCGCACGTCGCCACCACCAAGTCCCTGTCCGCCGTCAACGCGCAGAAGAAGTTCGGCTTCAGCACGGCGTCCACCGACGCCGACTCGGTGTTCGAGGACGAGTCGCTCGACGCGATCTTCATCGTGACCAGGCACGCGACGCACGCCAAGCTGGTGTGCCGCGCCCTGGCGACCGGCAAGGCCGTCTTCGTCGAGAAGCCGCTCGCGCTCACCCGCGAGGAGACCGACCAGATCGCCGAGGCGATCGCGACGACCGGCAACGACCGGCTGATGGTCGGCTTCAACCGGCGGTTCGCGCCGCTGCTCGGTTCGATGCGCAAGGGCTTCGGCGCGGCCGCGGCCACCGCCTCGACCCGCTACCTGGTCAACGCGGGCCCGCTCGCCAAGGACAGCTGGTACCTCCACGAAGAGGCCGAAGGCTCCCGGTTCACCGGCGAGGGCGGCCACTTCATCGATACCCTCAGCTGGTGGGCGGACAGCCCGGTCGAGGAGGTCTACGCGGTGCGCGGGCCGGAGAAAGGCGACGTGCAGGCCACCTTCCTGTTCGCCAACGGCGCGTCGGGCACGATCGCCTACCTCACCGGCGGCAACGCGCGGTTCCCGAAGGAGACGATGGACGCGACCGGCGGCGGGCGCAGCGCCAGGCTCGACAACTTCCGCAGCGCGTCGGTCTGGAGCGGGCGCGGCAAGTCCGCCACGAAGGCGCGCGGCGGCCAGGACAAGGGCCAGCGGTCGGAGATGGAGGCGTTCGTCGAAGCGGTGCGGACCGGCGGCCCGATGCCGATCAGCGCCGACTCGCTGCTCGCCACCACGCGGGCCACGATCGCGGTCGGCGAGAGCCTGCTGAGCGGGCGGCCGGAGCGGGTGTGACCGGAGGCGGCACGTCCAGGCTCGCCTGGTATGCCCGGCGCCTCGGCAGGATGTCACCTGCCGAGATCACCTGGCGTGCCCGCGAGCAGGCGCTACGCCGCGCCTGGCGGTCGCGCCAGGTGCTGCCGGGGCAGACCGCCGCGC